>NZ_JBBYHS010000026.1:0-50565 GCF_038290035.1 Flavobacterium calami | reverse complement strand
ATCCGCATCATTACTCGATAAAACATTTATAAATGAACTACTTATGAAATCAGATTACAATAATATCAATGAACATAATACTAACCAGCTGGTTTTTAACTTATTTTAAGTGGACACTAGTGATACATTAATTAATCAAACAAATTATGAAATTGAAAATTGGGCAAGATATATAAGCTGTACATCAATAATTATTTTTATCTCCTTTTTGTTTTTAGGTCTAGTTTTATCCATAATAGGAGGTTCTTTCGTTGTTCCACATGATATAAGTCAGAATTCATTTTCTAATAAAAAAAACTCTCGCTTCGTTTCAGTGATTACACTATTATTAATATCATTAGATGTAATTAATGTATTTTTTTGGATAGATTATATTTATAGTAATCAATTGTTCTCTCTTTATGAATTTAAAATTTCTCTATTATTTAGTGCAATTGCTATTTTACTTCTGTTAAGTGCTTCTATAAAATCTCCTTCGCGTATACTAAATAATTTAATTGAATTACGTCGAGAATTAATTTTAGGAGTTTTGCCAACAGAAAATATTAAACACCAACTAGATTTTATTTTTAGAGGCTTAAAAATAGATGATTATTATAGTGAAGAATGTTCTGAAATTTTAATTTCACTTCAGCAATTTGATAAAGAAATTTATCTTGCATCCCAAAAAGTAAATTTGTTTTATATTAAAAGCCAAGATATTGATGATATTGTTGAACGAAATTTAACTCAAGATGCTTTAATGGAATCTATAATGCTTCATCAAATTAATGCTGCCCAAATAATGTTTACTCAAATTGAAAAAGTAGAAAAGAAGTTGAATAGAAAGATTATGCTAGTAAGAGTTTATAATAAAAATTCAAATACTGAAAAAATTAAAGAAATATTTGAAACGATTGATCTAAGTAAGTTAAATTATAATGATTTAGTGAGAAAATGGTATGAAATTTTACAAGAAGTAAATAATCAAGAGAGTTCTAAAAAAATGATTTTAGAACTTATGGGAACTGTTCCTAGGCTTAAATTTGATATCAAAACTGGTAATCCAATAAAATAAGTTCAATTTAAGATGGTTTAGATAAATGATGAAATAAACTCAATCCGGTGCTCGTTTGCAATGAGTATCTACATAAATTAAGAGGAAAAAAGTAGCGTTTGCAATGCGGCTAACTAAGACAATACTCATCATAAATCTAAAATATACCTATGACAAGAATAGAAATTGGATATTCAAAAACTCCATTCTGGTGCTCGTTTGCAACGAGTACCTACTTAAATTAAAAGAATAGTGGTAGCGTTTGCAACGCGGCTAACCAAAACAAACAATAATAACAAACGAAAATATCTGAAACAATAAACAATGTCAGAAAAGTACAAAGTAATAGACAGTACAGTTCCCACTTTTATAACGATAACAGTAGTAGACTGGGTAGATCTATTTATAAGACCTGTTTATTGTGATATTTTAGACGAATCATTAAATTATTGTATCAAAGAAAAAGGACTCAGTGTTCACGCTTATGTGTATATGAGCAGTCATATTCATTTAATTGTCACTACACCCGATGGAGAATTGCAAAATATTGTCCGTGATTTAAAAAAGTTTACCTCAAAAAAATTAATCGAAGCAATAAAAGAACATCCTGAGAGCAGACGAGAATGGCTTTTACGAAAATTTAGTTTTGAAGCAATAACAACAGGAAGAGCAAAAAACTACAAGCTTTGGCAGGATGGTTTTCATCCGGTTATATTGGACACATTAGAAAAAATAGAGCAGAGAATAAGGTATATACATTATAATCCTGTAGAGGCTCAAATTGTTTTTAATGAACGTGATTATGTAAACAGCAGTTATAGAAATTACGAAGAAGATAATACTGTTTTTTGTAATGTAGCTGTTGAAACATTGTGGTAAATGAGCCGCGTTGCAAACGCTCCGGATAGTGATTAAAGTAAGTAGGCACTCGTTGCAAACGAGCACCAGATTTTAGAGAAATACATTCTAAAAAATAAATCCCATGAATCCAAAATTTGAAGCAGGAATTAACATTGCAATGAAAATTCCAAAAAGTAAATTCGAGAAAACGGTTGCTTTTTACAGAGATATTTTAAAACTGGAAGTTGAAGAAAAACCAATAAGTAACCCAACCGTTTCCAGAACATTCGAAGTGAAATTTGGTCATAATATTATATGGTTAGACTGTGTAGATAATTACACTCATTCAGAAACATGGCTGCAGCTTACAGTTCCAAACGTAGAAGAAGCGACAAATTATCTTGAATCGAACGGAGTGGAAACCTGCGACGAAATTGAAGAACTTCCAAAAAACATGCATTGGATTCAGGATCCGGCAGGAACGGTTTTTAATTTACAACAAAGGCAAACAGAGTAGCGCAAAAAGTTGTTTCAGGCCACTATTCTTTGTCACGAGTCTGTATAAAAACAGATTAAAACTGTTGAATAATCAAACCTTCTGAGAATTCGTTTTCAGAAGGTTTTCTATTTTATTCTTTAAATAAACGCCTTAAATATGTGTTTTTATTAGGGAAATATCAATTATGTAAGATATTTCTAAAATTATGAAACAGGTTTGAATTACATCGAATGTAAATTCGTAAATATAAAATCAACATAATTTTTAAAAACAAAAAACATGAAAACGAGAAATTTTTTATACGTATTAGCCCTAAGTTTTGGATTATTCGCAACGTCTTGCAGTAACGATGATAATGAAGGGGAAACAATTGTACCGCTTCAGGGAAAATATGAGCTAAGCCAGGTAGGAACAGCAGATTCTAACGGAAATGAAACATTAATTGATGCACCAGCGAATCAAAGTGGATGTTCCAAAGATTATTTAGAATTAAAACTGAGCAATGTTGCAGTTATAGGGGATTATAGCGGTACAGAGTGTAACAAAACTGAAACAACGGGAACTTACGTAAGATCTCATAATGATTTAACCATTACTATTGGGAATATTAGTTCTGTTAGTGATATCATGAACCTTACTAATAAAGAGCTGAAATTAAAAGACAAAACGACTGGTGTTATTACTGTATATAAAAGATAAATAATACTTTAAGTCAAAGAATTGTTTTATTTGAATTGGAATTAAAACGGAAGTAACTGTTAGAAGTTATTTCCGTTTTTTTATACATAAAAACTGAATTTAATTCGTCAAATTATAATGAAATTCGTTTGAAGTAAAGTAAGTATACAATTGATTTGATTATATTAGTTAATGATTTAACAACTCACAACCGTAATTTATGGAAGATAAAAAAAATATTGCAGATAGTTTAATACCAAAGGTCATAGGAATTGGAGGGATTTTTTTCTTTTCGGATAATCCGCAGGAAACCAAAGACTGGTATGTCAAAAACTTAGGTTTTGAAATCAGTGACTGGGGTACTTCCAGTTTTGAATCCAGGGATCTCAACAAACCAGAGCAAATAAACTCGCTTCAGTGGAGCCCTTTCAAAAAGGGAGATGACTATTTTTCTCCGTCGCAAAAAGATTTTATGATTAATTACCGAGTTCAGAATATAGAAGGATTAGTAACTCAACTCAGGAAAAACGGAGTAACAATACTGGATGATATCGCAACTTATGATTACGGTAAATTTGTACATATCATGGATGCGGAGGGCAACAAAATTGAATTATGGGAACCGGCTTAGAATAACTACAATAATGATGAAACCTCTCAGATTAAATTTTGAGAGGTTTTAAATTTCAATCTTCCCAACCACAAAGCGTTAGTCCGTAGCCTTGCGCCTGCGAAAGTGAGACTTTTGTTAATTGATGGCGACAAGCTGTTAAGCCCCGGCAATTTTCTTTATAATGATATTTTTTTGCGCCGGTTGGTCCGCATATAAATACATTGTTCTCCACAGGCTGAAAAGAAAGCAGGATTAATAATAGGCTATATTTCATCTGAGACGTTTTTATTTGACCATTAAATAATATTCATTTCTTGCTTTATCAAAAGCTTTTAGCTTTCCGAAAGAAATCCATTCTGTGTTGATTTCAATATCTCCCAAACTGTCGTTTATTAAAATTCCGGCACCGTATTTTCCTTCAACATTTATATTCCCGAAAACCGAATCACCTTTACTATTAATTCCCTTTACATCATAATTATACTCATAATGTCCCGAATATCCGGTTCTGTATTCGTATTGATACGTTTTATCAACATGATACGTTTTGGCTTCTTCGGGCGTAATTGTTTTGCGGTCATCTGCTGTAATTACTTTTTTGTAAAAAGAATTGATCTGCGGTGGGGGAGCATCAGCTTTTTTACAGGAAAACGTAAAAAAAAGTAGAGACAGGATCGAGTAGTTCTTTAGCATAGGCGGCGTGGTTTTAAAGTAAAGGTGTATAAAATCAGCACTTTAGATTTTGTTTTTAGTCAATTTTGTGATAAATCTAAATACAATCTTGCCGTTTAAAATGAGTACTTATACCTGATTTTATATTTCTTTTTATTTTTGAAATTTAAAGAGTTAATCTTTCGGACATTTCTTCCCTTTCAACTATAATTCGAGAGGGAAGAATTATTTGGACTTTGCCATTTACTGGATCTTTAAAAACTTGACAGCCAGCTCTGCAATTTTGATATCGAAACCTGAATGCTTTTAAACCATTTACAAAACCTTCTTTTTGAGTTATTTCAAAAACATAATTTGAACATGACTTTTTAAAAATGCATTTTTTTCTTTTAGAAGCAGGTATGACTTTCCAATATATTTGAATTACAGACAGTATTAGATATTTCATTTTTTCTGAAAAACAACCATTTGATTATTGGTTGTGAAACCTGACTGAGCTCCAATTCCAAAACACCCTGATTCTGGATGTACAAATGTTGATACACTTTCTAAACGTACATATTCCCAGCCCTTGTCAGTGAAGTTTTTTATTAAACTTTCCAATTGTTCAGCTACATGATTTGTGGTTCCTTTTTTTGGGTCAATTGAGGCGACAAACGGTACTACTTTATATTCCATTTTTTTGATTTATTAGATTAATATTGATTTAAATTTCATAAAATAAATGTTTTACACTTGAACCTGACCATCATAAATTTCCAGTGTATCCAGTAATTCTTTTTCAAAATGGTAAATATCATCGATAGATAAAATTGCGGTTTTTGACTCTGTTTTGTTGTTGTTAAAAAGGCTGATGTATTTTTTTCCTCCATTAAGATGTAACCTGCAAAGCGGTTTTCGGTTATTATCGTCTAAAAGAATTCCGAAATACGATTGTGTGTCGCGATGAACGATTCTTTTGATTGGAATTTTTCTCCTCAAAATCGCCACAACAATCCTGTATGCTTCCATTTCTTCTTCGGTGGTAATGATTTTGCCTTCTTCTTCAGTGGTTACTATTTCTTCATCCTGCTGTTTAATTGTCTCTTTCGTAAGTGCAGCATTCAATCGGTCATTAATCCTTTCGTTTATATATTGACTGACTGATTTCTGAACCAAATCTTTAAATTCGTCTACCACTTTTTCAGTCAGTCTTCCGGCATATACTTTATTTGCAAAAAGTTTAGTGAAATCATTCGATGGATTTTCAAGTTCTGCATTGATTTGCTTTTTGATTTCTTTGATGTATTTTAAAGAACTGGCATTACTGACAATATTATCTACATCGAAATTAGACTTGTGAAATTTGGTAATTTCATTAATCGTATTTTCTTTAAGATTCGTGATATCAAATTCCAGAAACGGTTTTTCATCCATTTTATTCGGAGCATCCAGGTCGGTAAAAAACTGGTAATTAATTCCGTTTGTTAAGAGAGCGAATCTGGTTTTGGTGACATGAAAGTAGCGAAATAACTGTGAATTATGAATCGTTAGTTTTTCTTTCCAGCTTTTGCATTCTACTATGATGATTGGTTCTCCGTTCTGAAAAATAGCATAATCTACTTTTTCTCCTTTTTTTAAGCCAAGATCAGCGGTAAACTCTGGTACCACTTCAAGCGGATTGAAAGCATCGTATCCGAGAACGTGTATAAAGGGCAGAACAAAAGCGTGTTTGGTAGATTCTTCTGTGTCAATTTTGTTTTTTAGCTGATTGATTTTATCGGCTAATGACTTTAGCTGAATATTGATTTCCATTGGTTTGTTGGTTTAAATTAATTATTCAAATGTAGCGTCAATTAAAATCAGTATTTTATGGAAATCCGTAAAGGCGGATTTATTATTTTCTAAATAAAATCGATTCAGGATTTCTTTTCTAGTATAAAGTCCTTAATGATTTTCTCCATATTTGATGGCAGATCAGTATTTTTGATTTCAAAATGTTTGATTTTCATTTCGGTAAACCATTTTGTCCAATAGGCTTTTATTACTTTTTCTTCATAAGGATTATTTGGATTCGGATTAATACCTAAAACTAAAACTTCCAGATTAGATAAATCATCACCGGCTTTAATAAAACCAAAATCCTTGCCCTGAAAATTTTTTTCCCAGTCTTTGGTATTTAAACCATTCTTTCGAATTAATTCCGGAGTAATGTAAGATGTACGGTTTCCTTCTTTCATTAGGGTATTGTCATAAAACATGTACCCATCTGTTAGTATAACAAGAATATTTCGGTCATCGTTTTCTATGCACTGGTCTTTTACTTTAGTGTCAAAAAAACTCCAGATATCAGAGCCGATAAAATTGTTGTCTTTTATCGCAGATTCGTATATTTTTGAGGTTTGTGAAGCGTAATTTGCATTGATAGAATTCAGTAAATCCTTTGAAGCATTATTTTTATCAATAACAATTTTTAACTTCTGCGAAATCGAATTAATATCAGAATCTTTAGGTTCCGGATTAAAAAATAATTGCATTTTGTCATCAATCTGGCGTATTCTTTTTGATTTTAAATGTGCTGTAAAAGCTTCAGAAACTGATTTTATATATCCTAAATCCCTTTGGTAATATTCCATTGTTGGGTTAGGATTTTTCTCAGTACTAATTCTGTCTGATAAATCGAGAAGTATACTAATATTATAATTTTCGGATTTAGCATTTTTAGAGCTAATTTCTTCTTTGCCTTTATCAGGTTCCTGCTTGCATGAAAATGTCAAAACGAGTAATGATGATATGGTAAATATTTTTAGAATAGTGTTCATAGGATTAGTTTTTAGAATATACCAAATGCTGAAAATCAGGATCGACTAAGTTTAATTTGCTAAGATGTTCTTCAGAGTGGAGTTCACAGCTTTCCAAAAGTTCTGTTTTTTCTTTATGAGCCAAAGCAATTTCGGTATTTATGGCCTGAAACCATCCTTCTTTGTATTGATGATGATAATGAAGGTATTCTTTTACCGGAAATACAAAACCATCAATTTTAGACTGGAGTTCAGAAATCCTTCCGTTTGCCGTTACAATCTGCTGTTTGAAATCATTTATCTTATTGATATATTCGGCTTTTAATTTTTCTAAATCAATCAGATTTTCTTTTTTGCCTCTTATAAAAGCTCTTACTTTGTCTATGTTTTCAAATTCTTTCATTACAAAATCAAAAACAAGTCCCCAGATAATATAGACAACAAAACCAGCAAATATGATCATCCAAAATTCAGCTTCGCCCAAAGCGATATTTAAGTTGTAAGGAGCAGAATCTGTGGTTTTATTAAATTCGTAAATCTTTTTTTCGATTTGATAGGCCAATAAGGCATCAAATAAAAAGGTGGTTACAAAAAGAGCAATCATTCTAAAAATATTTTTAATTCCTTTTCCCTTTTGTACCATGTGAATTACATAGCCTAATCCCATGAATACAAAAGGGATTGTTACTACCAAAACTCCTTCAAGCCAGCTTGCTTTAAAAGAATTTGTTAATGCATCGGCATCGAAAATGGCAGCTGTTAAACTATCATTTGAGAATTCTTTGAAAAATGCAGAATAAGATGCAGAAACATAAAAAACCAAAACATAAAGAGTGATAGGAAGCAGTAAAAACAAACCGATATAAAACTGTGCTTTTAATCCCTTTCCATCTTCAATTCCGAACTTGTCAGGATTGCGTTTTACTTCTATAATTTCATTTTTTATCAGATCTGCAGCCTCGTTAGTATCCTGCTCTTTCTTTTCGTAAATTCCAATTGCAGCTTCACACTTTTTAAGTTCTGTACGATTCTTTTCCTGCTCTTCTCGGTAAGGCTGTTTTAACCTGTCCTGCTCTAATTTTTGTTTTCGGCATTGGTCTTCAAAACTCATGTATAAGTTCTGTAAACAGGCTTTTAGAACAATTGGTTTGCCAGTTGCTTTTATTGAAGCAGCGAAACCGCTCTGATAATAAGTAATTCTGATTTGTTCTCTGTCTTCTTCATTTTCTTCGAAAAGTTTAGAAGAAGAATCTGTAGATTTTTTTAAACTAAATAATTGTGAAAGTGGTTTCATAACTTAAGCGTTTAGTTGACTAATAATTTCTTCTTTACCAATGTTTTTCTGGACACAATCAATCAGATAGTCAGACAAGTCATTGATGTTTTCTTCAACAAAATCAAATTTTCTGCAATATTTTCTAAGCATATTCAATTCGTCATCAGTGACTTTTTCATCAGCCCAGATAATTCTTGCCAGGTCATATAGATATTCGATTTTTGTAGTTAAAGCTTGCGGAACTATAAAATCGGTATTGACAGGATTTAAAAAAAGCTTATCAAGTTCTTCTTTTGGAATTCCTCTTTCATCTGCAAAATGATACAGCATTTGAAGTTCTAATACATTAAATTGATCGTCAGATAATGCCATTTGATATAATCTCAAAAAATGACTTTTAAGTTCTAGTGTTATCATAATTTTGTAGTTATTATTTTAAAGATTCACAGGCTTTTCCGTTGCCGTCTCCATCCAGGTTTTTGTAGCATTTTTTGTTACTGTCATAAGCTGCCTGTGCTTGTGCCTGTGTTGCAAAATCTTTACAAGTTTTAGTAGGACAATTTGAATTTGAATTGGACCCAGTAACTGAGTTTGTAGTACTATTTGTTGACTCAGATGATTCTGAACAAGAAATAATTGAAGTAAAGGCAATAAAAAATAAAATTAGTAACATACATCCGTTATTTTTCTTTGAAAAAGATTTTGATCTGTTATTGGCAAAATGTCCCTGAACATACGTTCCGTCTTTTCTGTAATATCCTTTTCGATATCCCATAATTGTTTAAAATTTAAGTGTATAGATTAAAAATGTAATGATTCCTGCAAAAGCAAAAATTAGCATGCAACCACTGCTTTGATATTGTACTCCGGGTACTCCGGTTTTAACAGAATATTTTTTACTGCTAAATGTTCCCATTTTTGTTCTTAAGCTTGGAGAAATTCCAGATTTACTAATATTAAGTCCGAGTCCTCCTCCGAGCTTAATTCTTTTTTGAAATCGAAAGCCCATGACAGATTAGCTGGTATGACATACATTACAACAAGTTTTGCAGCCATTTGATTTTGAGTAAGTTTTTTTAGCCTCGGCAACAGCAGATTTACAATCTGAAAAAGCACCTAAATATTTTCTTTTTGATGGTAAATAGATACAATCTTCGGTGTGAACTTCATGGTCGCCATTTGGTTGGGCATTTTGATTTACATAATAATTTTTCATGATTTAAAAAGTTTTAATTAGTTATTTATTTTGATAATTCAAACTTAAAACCATTTTAAATCAGTATTTTACGGGAAACCATAATCAGAAAAATTTTAAATTTAAGCCATAAAAAAAGCTCCCTAAGGAGCTTTAAAAATGAAGTAAAGAGAAATCTAAATTATCCCCATATCTTTTGTTATCGAAACCAGATGAACGGTATTATTTGCTTTAAAAAAATCTTTGAGTTTTGAAAGTCTTTTTTCGACAGCGCTTTTACTACTGGGTTTAATGTCTGAATTTTTAAAAATTTCTATGATTTCATCCTGTGAAGTACCCGAAGACAAATGTTTTAGAATTTGAATATCTACATCGTCTATTTCGTAGTTGTTTTTTTCCTGAAGCGCAGAAGCAACTTCAGGAGAAATGAATTTTTGGTCTGAAGTCGAAATAATATTGATTGCTTTTTTTAGTTCTTCGATACTGTTTCGTCCTTTTAATACAAAGGCATCAATTTCAGCATTTTCAAAAAGTGATTTGATACGAATTCCTTTGTCTTCGATTGAGTAGACGATGATTTTTATATCGGGCTGTATCTCACGAACTTTCTGAATTAGTTCATCTCCACTGATTATTTTTACTTCACGATGATCTTTTTTAAATGAAAGATCGCTAATTAATAAATCATATGGTTCATTATCCTGAATAGCTTTTCTTATTTTTAGTAAAGCATCATCGCAATATTTTGCATGTTGAAAATTGACAATGTTGAAATCATTTAAAGTTTGCTTGACTGCTAGATTGAATTCTTCAAAATCCTCCGCAATTATTACTTTTTTAAACATAGGCTTTTATTTAGGCATTGTTATTTTTACTTTGAAACCTTTATCGGGTTCAGTATCAAAAGTAATCGTTCCTTTTGTGGCCATAATACGGTTTTCCATATTTTGAAGACCATTTTTTATGATTTTTGATTTATCACAGCCTTTTCCGTTGTCTGAGTAATCAATAAATAAATTGTGTGAGTCACTTTCAAATTTTACAACGATAATAGAAGCATTACTGTGTTTTTTCATGTTAACCATTAATTCATGCAATACGCGTTGTATTGCAATCTTTTTTAAATCTTCAATCAAATCCCAATTTACTTTTTCAATGTTTGTAATGATAACATTTGTACTATTGCTATTATAGGCAGAAAACATTTCTTTTAAATTAGCTGAATAATTTGCTCCGGTATCAATATCATTATTCTCTCTGGAAATTCCGCGAACCCTTGAATAAATGTTGTCGAGGTTTTGTAATAGCATTTCTTTACTATTTTCGGAAGCTAAAGATTGGGTTTGTGTATAAGTGATAGCGTAAAAAACATCATTCGCCAGTTCGTCATGAATATCTTTGGCAATTCTGGTTTCGGTATCATATGCCATTTTTATTTTTTCAATTCTATTTCGGTTTTCATAACGTTTTTTCAGATAAAAGAGCAAAAAGAACAGGGAAGCAATCCCAATTATAAAAAAGATTCTTTGATATTTAGCTTTCTGAAGTGCCAGTGAGTTTTCGGCTTTTTCTAATCGAAGTTTCTGGTTTTCATCCTTCTCTTTTTTTGAATCGTATTTAATTTTGGCGAATTTATTTTTGTAGTTGTTTCTAATCTTAATTATGCTGTCATTTAGTGTAATGTATTTTTTTGCATATTCAATGTTCTTTTCGCTAAAATCATTTAAAATTAAAAATTGGAGTGCCCTTAATCGCTCATCAATACTATTAAGTTTTGTCGCTGACTTGTAAGCTTGTAAAGCATGTTCGTTTGATTTTTTGGAGTCGGTTTTAACGTAAAATTCAGACAGATGCAAATGGCTTTCAATAATTCCATAAGAATCATTTTGCAGACTTCTTGTTTTTAAACTTTCATTCATTAATAAAAGCCCTTTATCATTTATTCCCTTTTTAAAATAGGCATAACCCAAATTATCCTGGACTCTGGACTTGCTAATCTTGAGAGTAGTGGCGTCTAAAAATTTTGAGTTTAAAATAGATTCTAAAATAGTGATGGCTTTTTCGTACTTCTTTTGCTCTATATAAACAGTAGCAATATTGTTTAAAGGAGATTGTTTTGATATAGAATCTGTGCAGGCTTTTATAGCTTCATTATAATAGTAAATTGCATCGTCATAAAGTGAAAGTTCTTTATCTGCGATACCAAAAAAATTATTAACAGATGCGCTGACTATATCTTTTTTCTTTATGTAAGGCAATGCTTCCGTTAATGTTTGCTTACTTCCGTAATAATCTCCGGTAATTTGCTGGATTGAAGCCATCCTGATAAGGTTGTAAACGATATTGGCACTGTCTTTTAAAGTTTCAGATATAATTTTAGCTTTATTGAAATTATAGAAAGCAACGTTGAAATTTTTCTTTTCAAAGTTTAATAATCCTTTATCTCTAAAGCTAATTGCCTTTTTTATTGTTGTCTTGTTTGTAGCAATGTTTGTTTGTGTTTTTTCTTTACAGAAAAAAAACATCACAAAACCAAGCAAACAAAAAAACGGGGATCGCAGCATAAAAACAGACTTTCCCCGAATGTACTAATTAATTGTAAATTGAAAGATTAAATGATTAAATTTTTGGCGGTGGCGGTGGCGGCGGAAATAACGGATCGTCACCAGGTCCGTCTGCATATGCCGGTGTTACAGGATTAGGTTTAATTTCTTTTTTCGCCTGAATTTCATTTTCGTCGGCTGTACAGGAAAAAAGAGTAGTTGACAATAGCGCAAACGCTCCCAATAAAAATAAATTTTTCATGTTTTTGGATTTAAAAAAATGACATGGGTATTGCTGTCCGGAACTTTTCCGGATCTTGTTTCAATACCAAATTTTGGTTGGGAAGTGAAGTGCGTAGAACAGTAAAATTTTATTTATACTTCCCGGATAAAGTCCGTCTTACGGTTTTCCGCACTTTTAATTGAACTAGTTTTGTACTTTTGTTTTAGACCTGCAGATCAAAGTGTTAACTTGATTCTGAGGCAAAGTAACAACCATTGCAAACCTGAATTGATACGGAATTCCCGGACGTCCTAAAAAGTCTTTTTAAATCCAATAAAGACCTGAGAAGTCCAGAGAAATCCTAAGTTGACCTGAAAAAAAAATAATATAAAAGAGATGCCTATGCTTAACAATACTTTAAATGAAGATGATTATAAAGAAGCAGTTAGAAATAAATATGAGAAAGAAAAGGACGGTATTTATTCTAATTATTTAGGTACTCCTTCACAAGCAAATCTGAGGGATTTATGTTGGAAAATTTTTAAATCTGGTAATGCATCAGAAGATGATTTAGCAGTATATAATGATTTTTTTAAATTTGAGTTTGATGGGGAAAATGAAAATACTTCTCCCAGTTATACCAATAGTTTTAAAAAACTTGGAAGATTTTTTAGAAGAGAAACCAAACCAGCAAAAATTGATACCATAAATTTTGCCGCAGTTTTAGTTGATTTTGAATTTAGACCTTTTGGGAAGTTTAAAAAGCATTATACCAATAATCAGAAAAATGCAGAAGAGGAAAATGATCTGAGGGATGAAATAGAAACAGTTCAAGAGTCTGAAATTGAAAGTGAAGAAGTTAAAAATGAAGATTCGATTCAAATAGAAAAATTAAATGATGAGAGAAATTCATGGCAGAAAGAAAATTTAGACAAAACAGCGCTATTCAATGAAGAAGAAAGCCTAATCATAGATCATGAAATTTCAAAAGAAGAAAATATTTCAAAAGAACTTGATACAACACAAGTTCTTAAGCCAGTAGAATTATTTTTAGGTTTTAAAGATGAGTCAAAAGAAAGGAACGGTTATATAAAATGGAATAAATGGGTCGGAATAGGAATGCTTTCTTTTCTAGGTCTTTTGGTTTATTATTACTTTGCACAAAAAAACGAATGCATGCAATGGTCAGGTGATCATTATGAAGAAGTAAGCTGCGATTTAGAAATACAGGAAATAGGAACCTACAATGTTGCAGAGCCTTTGGATGAAAGAATAATTAACCTTAGAAAAATTCAGGTCTGTGATACCACTACTTTTTTTAAAAACGGAGAAGCAGTTATCTGGTATACGAAAGTAAACGACAGCGTAGAGTTTTTTAATACACACGGAAGACATCCCGAAAATAAAAAACCATTAAGACCCGTCACCCAATACATTATTGATAAATACGTCAAAGACAGATCTTGCAAACTAAAAAAGCAAAAAATAAATGATTTATAAAGAATTTCAGCCGGATGCAGCGCTAAGTGATTTTGTTAAGAACTATTGGTGGTTCGATAATTCATCAGATCAGAAACTAGACTTTACAATTCTGCCCGACGGCTGTTTTGATTTGATTGTTTCATTTAATGACCATCAGCAGGAAGAAATTTCATTAACAGGCTTGTGGACCAAACAAGTAGAAATATCCATTGATCCCAATATTCAGCTTTTCGGAATTCGTTTTAAACTATTGGCTGCCGATTATATTGTACAACAAAGTATTTCGTCATTTTGTGATAGCGAACAAATAAAAGAAAGCAGTTTTTGGGGATTAGATACAACTTCATTTGAAGATTTAGAAAGTGTAACAAATGAACTGAATAAAAGAATGGTTTCGATTTTGAATAACCAAAAAGAAGCTGACAGTAGAAAACAAAAGCTTTTCTCCTTATTGTATCAAACTAATGGTGAATTGACGGTTGAAGATTATTCAAAACAGGTTTTCTGGACAAGCCGGCAAATTAATCGTTATTTTAAAGGGAGATTTGGTGTTTCTCTAAAATCATATTGCAAGATTTTAAAGTGTTACGCTTCTTTTAAGCACATCAAAGAAGGACAGCTTTATCCCGAGCATAATTATTTTGATCAGTCACATTTTATAAAAGATCTGAAAAAAGTAACAGGAAACAACCCAACCGAATTGTTCGAAAATAAAAACGACCGATTTTTACAATTGGCAACGATAATCGAAAAGTAGTTTTGCATTTATAAATCGATAAAAAAACAGCAAAATGAAATTGAACAACATTAGACTTTTGGTAAATGACTTTGATAAAAGCTTTACTTTTTACAATGAAATTCTTGGCTTAGAGTGTACCTGGGGAAATCCGGGAGATAATTTTGCCAGTTTTAATATTGGTATCTCATCAGGACTTGCATTGTTTAAAGCAGAATTAATGAATGTTGCTATTAACAATGTAAAAGAGAATAAAAGTGAAACCTTACAAGACAAAATGGCAATCATTATAGAAGTAGAGAGCGTTGACGAAACTTACAATTCACTTCAGAATAAAGGGGTGAAATTTTTAACCTCCCCAAAAGATATGACAGCATGGGGAATTAGAGTGGTACATTTTAGAGATCCTGAGCATAATTTGATCGAGTTATTCTCTGAACTGCCAAAAGAAAAGTGGGAAGATCATTTAATCGAACAAGAAAAGATTTTCTCTGAGAAATAAATGTCAGAATATAAAAAAGTAAAAAGCGCAATTCTTTAAAAATTAAAGATTGCGCTTTTTACTTTAGTGACCATGGAGGGATTTGAACCCTCACGCCCTTGCGAGCACCACCCCCTCAAGATGGCGAGTCTACCGTTTCTCCACATGGCCTAAAATAAAAAAGGTCAAGTAATCTAAATTACTCGACCTTTTGTGACCCGACTGGGGCTCGAACCCAGGACCCCATCATTAAAAGTGATGTGCTCTACCGACTGAGCTATCGAGTCATTGCTTTCAAGAAATTTAATTTGTTTATCACAAAATTTGTGACCCGACTGGGGCTCGAACCCAGGACCCCATCATTAAAAGTGATGTGCTCTACCGACTGAGCTATCGAGTCATTTAATTCCTTGAATGCGGGTGCAAATATAAGGAGTTTATTTTATTAATTGCAAGCAAATTTATTATAAATTTGTCTTTTTTTAATCAAATTTTACAACGCCTTAGTTTATAGGGTTTTATTACAATGAAAAAAATCGTCTTATTAGGTTATATGGGTTGCGGAAAGTCTACAATTGCCCAAAATTTGTCAAAAATTACCAATATTCCATTTTTAGATTTGGATAAATGCATCGAAAAAAGAGCAAATTTATCCATAAATGAAATTTTTGAAAAGCATGGGGAGGTTTATTTTCGAAAATTAGAACACGAAATGTTTGTAGAATTACTTCAGTCTTCAGAAAATAGTATAATTGGTTTAGGTGGTGGAACACCATGTTATGCCAATAATCATGAATTATTAAAAGGAGATAATATTATTTCTGTTTATTTAAAGGCATCAATAGATACTTTGTACAACAGATTAGTGCATAATAAAAGCAAACGTCCATTAATTGCCAATATGAACGAGGAAGAAATGAAAGAATTTATTGCAAAACATTTATTTGACAGAAGCTATTATTATAACCACGCCCAGTATAAGGTTTCTGTTGATGATAAATCAATAGAAGAAACGGTTCAGGGTATTTTGGATATTTTAGCTTAAGGAAGCGTAATTGCCTCCATTTTCATCAAAAATAACCTGTACATGCTCTAATAAGGATGTAGAAAGTGAAATTCCTTTGAAATCGGCTTTTACAGGGTATTTTTTGTGATTTCTGTCAACAAGGACTGCGGTTTTGAATTTCTTTAAGGGAACGTCCAGAAAATGACGTACAGCGTATATTAATGTAGTTCCTGAGTTCAGTACATCATCAACAAGTACCAGACCTTTATTTGAGTATTCAGAGGCAGGTAATGAAGTATGGATAGGGGTTTCAGGATTTTGCTTGTCAACGATAACTTCACATAAAGTGATTTTTAAAGTTGAAATAGTATTTAAAGATTGTGCAATTTTTTCGGCAAAAACATATCCGTTGGTGGCTATACCGGCAATTACAACCTCTTCTTCGTCAACAAAAGTTTCGTAAATCTGATAAGCGATTCGCTTTATTTTGTGTTCAATTTCCTGATTGGTCAAGATGATGTTTTTGCTCATGATTTATTTTTTTTTGCTAATATAACTAAAATTAAAAATTTCAATACTTAAATTCCAAATTCCAATATTGAGTTTAATTTTAAATTGAGACTTAAATTATTTTGTTAGTTTTAGAATTTAGAATTTGGAATTTGGAATTTCTCAATTAATTCCGTCCTCATCTTCTTCTTCATAAATTTCATTTCCATACTCATCGATGTCTCTTCTGTCTTTTTTGGTTGGTCGACCCGTACCGCTTTTACGGTAGTGTTCTTTAGAGAGTTTTAATAACTTTAAGTGTGCGTACGCTTCCTGAGGAGTTTCATTTTTACGGTAAATGTCAACCAATTTTGCTCCAACACGACTTTCCGGAATGTCAAGAACGGTTATGATCTGGGTTATCTGATCTTTTCTGAATGTAATACGGTCTGTAGGAAAAACTTCTTTCGAGGGTTTAGCAACTTGCCCGTTTACAGTTACCTGATTTTTTTTGCATGCCTCCGTAACCATATTTCGGGTCTTGTAATATCTTACACACCAGAGGTATTTGTCTATTCTCATAATTTTTCTAAATTCGGAGTTAAATTCTTTACAAAAATAAATCAATATTGTATCTTGCGCACCTAAAAAATTCACAATAATGAATAAATTTAAATATTTTTTTATTTTACTAATTGCCGTAGCAGCTATAGTTTCCTGTAATAAAAATGACGATGATGATGATGTGGTAACTGTTCCGTTAAGAGATTATTCAGAGCAAGCCAAGGCAGATAACGAAGCGATTGAAAAATATCTAAAGGAAAATTACATTGAAGAAGTTACCGCTAATTTTGATATAAAAATAAGCAAGATTCCGGCTGGCGGTACCCAAACATCTATTTGGGATCAGAAAGTTTATCCTTTACAGTCAAGAGATGTTTATAATGATAATATTACATACAAAGTGTATTATTTGGTATTAAATGAAGGAGTCGGAGAAGCGCCTTGTAATTTTGACAGAATTAATGCTTCCTATGTTGGGAATTTGCTAGACGGGACGGTTTTTGATACATCTGATAATTTAGGAAGAGTTTTTAGTTTAGATGCAGGTGTTAATCTTATAGATGGATGGAAGGAAATTTTTCCGAAGTTTAAAGCAGGTAAAGCAAATCCAGTAAATGCTGATGGAACAATAACATATAGTGATTTTGGAGCTGGGGTTATGTTTTTACCTTCAGGATTGGCTTATTATTCATCAGGTCCTACAGGTATTCCTGCTTATTCTCCTTTAGTTTTTAGTGTTAAATTGTATGCGATTCAAAGATTAGATCATGATGGAGATGGTATTTTGGATTTTAATGAAGATATTAATGGTGATGGTTATGTGTATGATTTTCGCAATAAGACGTTATATGCAGATCCACCGGCAAGTTTAATTGATGATACAGATGGTGATGGTGTTGCAGATTTTTGGGATATAGACGATGATGGTGATGGGTATACAACATTTTTAGAAATTACAAAGCCAACTACTGAGGTTGGAGGTACTTTTGGACCAAGTAGCTATTATCCGTTTGAGCCTTTTACAGTTTTAGATGATCCGGCAACGCCAAATATAGATGAAACGTTAAATAGTGAACCAAAAGGGATTCCTTCCTTTGTGAGAACTGAAACAGTTAATGGTGTGGTTAAAAATGTGTATGATTATGAAACGCCAGGAAGAAAAAAGATTCATCTTGATAAGGATCATAATACGACTAAAGTTACTACTGTAACAGCGAAAAAATAAAAAACATCGGAATAAAATAAAAAACCTCGAAATGTGAATTTCGAGGTTTTTTTATGAATATGAAAATCTAAAATTATTTTCTTTTGATTACTCTTTCTACAGCTTCAACAATCGCCTGATTGTTTAGTTTGTATTTCTCCATTAATTGCTCAGGAGTTCCAGACTCACCAAAACTATCATTTACTGCTACAAATTCTTGTGGAGTAGGATTGTTTAAGGCTAATACGCCTGCAATGCTTTCTCCAAGACCACCAAGGTAATTGTGTTCTTCGGCGGTAACAATACATTTGGTTTTAGCTACAGATTTTAAAATAGCATCTTTGTCCAAAGGTTTGATAGTATGTATGTTGATTACTTCTGCAGAAATTCCTTTTGCTTCAAGAGCCTCGGCAGCTACAATTGCTTCCCAAACCAAGTGACCTGTTGCAACGATTGTAACATCTGTTCCTTCATTCAGCATAATTGCTTTTCCAATTACGAATGGTTCGTCAGCAGGAGTAAAGTTAGGTACAACCGGACGTCCAAAACGTAAATATGCCGGACCGTGATGATCTGCTAATGCTAAAGTTGCTGCTTTTGTCTGGTTGTAATCGCAAGTGTTGATTACAGTCATTCCCGGCAACATTTTCATTAATCCGATATCTTCAAGGATTTGGTGAGTAGCTCCGTCTTCTCCTAAGGTTAAACCAGCGTGAGAAGCACATATTTTTACATTTTTATCAGAGTAAGCAACAGATTGACGAATCTGGTCATAAACTCTTCCTGTAGAGAAGTTGGCGAAAGTTCCTGTAAACGGAATTTTTCCTCCAATTGTTAAACCTGCAGCTATTCCAATCATGTTAGCTTCAGCAATTCCAATTTGGAAAAAACGCTCCGGGTGATTTTTTTTGAATTCATCAAATTTTAATGATCCAATCAAATCAGCACATAATGCTACAACTTTTTCGTTTTTCTGACCTAATTCAGTCATTCCCGCTCCAAAACCTGAACGGGTATCTTTGCTTCCTGTATTTGTATATTTTTTCATTTTTATTTTTTTGCTGTGCGCAATAGGCATTAGGCGATAAATTAGACTCACCGCTTAAGGCATAAAGCTTTATTTAATAATCTGAATTGCCTCCAGTGTTATAATTTTGTTCCAAAGCAGTTGCAAGCTGTGCGTCATTTGGTGCTTTACCATGCCATGCATGACTGTACATCATATAATCTACACCGTTACCCATTTCGGTATGAAGTAATACACAAACCGGTTTTCCTTTTCCTGTTCTTGCTTTTGCTTCGTTCATTCCGCCAATGATAGACTCGATGTCGTTTCCTTTGGTAATTTCAATAACTTCCCAGTCGAATGCTTCAAATTTAGCACGCAGGCTTCCCATTGCTAAAACTTCGTCAGTAGTTCCGTCGATTTGTTTTCCGTTAAGGTCAACAGTTGCAATAAGGTTGTCTACTTTTTTTGCAGAAGCATACATGATAGCTTCCCAGTTTTGACCTTCCTGTAATTCGCCGTCTCCGTGTAAAGTATAAACCAAATGATTGTCACCATTTAATTTTTTAGCCTGTGCAGCACCAAGAGCGACAGACAAACCTTGTCCTAATGATCCCGAAGCCATACGAACTCCTGGTAATCCTTCGTGAGTTGTTGGGTGTCCTTGTAAACGAGAATTTAATAATCTGAAAGTAGCAAGCTCAGAAATAGGGAAATAACCACTTCTTGCCAAAACGCTATAAAATACAGGTGAAATATGACCATTTGAAAGGAAGAAAAGATCTTCTCCGATTCCGTCCATATCAAAACCTTCTTTACGTTCCATAATATTTTGGTATAGTGCTACCAAAAATTCAGTACAACCTAATGAACCACCTGGGTGACCTGAGTTGACAGCATGTACCATTCTAAGAATATCTCTTCTTACCTGGATCGTTAAATCGCTTAATTGTTGTGTGTTAGGCTTCATTTTATATGTAAAAGTTAAACTGGTGCAAAAGTAATTTTTATTTTGCGGGCTGACAAATGATTTTCTGCTTTAGTTTGATGCAATTGTGAAATTCTGGTGCTTTTTTTATTAATCTTAAAAAAATAACCGAAATGATTTAAATTTTCGAAAGAAGATATTTCTATTTTGTTGTTTTTAGCGAAATTAAAACGAAAAAGTCCCAAAAGGGACTTTGTAATTTTGATGTGTGTGGAGGTTTTATTCGGTATCTCCTTCGCTGTAAAAGTTATTCTCTTCGTCTTCAGAGCCGATTTCTTCCTGCTGGTCATCAAGTTCTGAGCCCGGAATGTCTAAGTCATTGCCTAGTTTGTCACTGTTTTGTTTCCACTCATGGTCATGCTGACTTATGATAACTCTCTCTCCTGAGATGCCTTCGGGATCAATTTCTTCGAGGTTTTCCTGCTGGTTGTAAATGTCTTCGGCTGCAGGATAGTCTAAGTTGTCCAGATTTCTTTCGATGTTTTCTTCGATTTGAGCATCTTTTATTTGATCTAATTTATCTTCTGAATTTGTCATGATTTCTAATGTTTAGTTGATAATAATTGTATGTGGCTTATAAAATTATAAAATGGTACTGTTTGTGTCGTTATACTTTGCTATTGTGATTGTTGTAAATTTTACATTAATTTTTATTGATAATAGGAAATCCTGGTCTTGCGTTAGGGATAGAAGCGGCATCTCGCGATTTAGAAAAACAAGGCTTTTTAGCCGTAGTTTTTGTTAATCGGGAATATAGCGGATAGCCCGACCCTTGGGGAACGCCCAAAACAATTTTAAAACTCCAAATGCAAAACTCCAAATTCCAAATTTTTTAGGCTGAGGCTTCAGGTTGTTAATCATTATCTAATTTTCTAATTGCCAAATTATCTAATTCTCCAAATTAACCTATCTTTGCACCCTGAAAAAAGAAACAGATGAAGTTTGATTTATTACAAAAAGATCCGCAATCGAAAGCGAGAGCAGGAAGTATTACTACAGATCACGGTGTGATTGAAACGCCTATTTTTATGCCTGTTGGAACGGTGGCTTCTGTAAAAGGGGTGCATCAGCGTGAATTGAAAGACGATATTAATCCGGATATTATTCTCGGAAATACCTATCATTTGTATTTGCGTCCGCAGACAGAAATTCTTGAAAAGGCCGGAGGATTGCATAAATTCATGAATTGGGATCGTAATATTTTGACAGACTCTGGCGGATATCAGGTGTATTCGCTTTCTTCTAACAGAAAGATTAAGGAAGAAGGGGTGAAATTCAAATCTCACATCGATGGATCTTACCATTTTTTTACGCCTGAAAATGTAATGGAAATTCAGCGTACTATTGGAGCCGATATTATTATGGCTTTTGACGAATGTACGCCATATCCTTGCGATTACAGATACGCACAGCGTTCTATGCACATGACGCATAGATGGCTGGATCGCTGTATTAATCATTTGGAGAAAGTTCCTTATAAATATGGTTACGAACAAACCTTTTTTCCGATTGTTCAGGGAAGCACTTATAAAGATTTACGTCGTCAGTCGGCTGAATATATTGCGAATTCCGGTCAGCAGGGAAATGCTATTGGCGGACTTTCAGTAGGAGAGCCTGCAGAGGAAATGTATGCCATGACAGAAGTGGTTTGTGAAATTCTTCCGGAAGATAAACCTCGTTATTTAATGGGGGTTGGAACTCCTATAAATATATTGGAAAATATTGCTTTAGGAATTGATATGTTTGACTGTGTAATGCCAACTCGTAATGCCAGAAACGGAATGTTGTTTACAGCAAACGGTACAATCAATATCAAGAATAAAAAATGGGAAGCTGATTTTTCTCCAATTGACGAAATGGGACATACTTTTGTGGATACGGAATATACCAAAGCATATTTGAGACATTTGTTTGCGGCCAACGAATATTTAGGAAAGCAAATCGCTACCATTCATAATCTTGGATTTTATATGTGGTTGGTTCGTGAAGCCAGAAAACATATCTTAGCAGGAGATTTCAGACCATGGAAAGAAATGATGGTTAAAAATATGAGTCAGCGTCTTTAAGAATTTAAAGTTTCAAGTTTCAGGTTTCAGGTTCTTTAGAGGACGAAATCCAACAACTTGAAACCTGAAACTAAAAAAACTTGAAACAATAAAACTATATGCTTTCAATAATAGATAAATACATCTTAAGAAGATATTTAGTCACTTTTTCAGTGATGATTCTTTTATTTATTCCGATCGGAATTGTAATTGACGTTTCTGAAAAGGTGAATAAGATGCTGGAAAACAAAATTCCTTTTACGCAGATAGCTATTTATTACTATAATTTTACAGTTTATTTTGCGAATTCACTCTTTCCTATATTCTTGTTTTTATCAGTAATCTGGTTTACTTCCAAACTGGCTAATAATACGGAGATTATTGCAATTCTGAGTTCCGGGATTTCGTTTACGCGTTTTTTAAGACCTTATATTATTGGAGCTTCTATCGTTTCGGTTTTTGTGCTTTTAATGGGGTTTTTTATTGTTCCTGCTGCCAGCGAAGGATTTAATAATTTTAGATATACCTATTTAAAAGGAAATGGTAAACAGCTTATGCGTGGTGAAAACACCAATGTCTACAGGCAGGTTAATGATAATGATTTTATTTTTGTAAATAGCTTTAATGAAGAAACTAAAACAGCCTTTAATTTTTCGCTGGAGCATTTCGAAAAAGACAAACTAACATACAAAATTACAGCAAGCAGAATTACATGGGATCCTAAAAAGAAAAAGTACATTTTGTATGATTTTACTAAAAGAACACTGGGAGAACTGAATGACGTGATTGAGAAAAATCCTGAAAAAGAGATGAAGTTTAAATTTGAACTGGCCGATCTTACTCCGGTGGTTTATATTGCAGAAACACTTTCTCTGGGCGATTTAATTGATTTTATTGATAAAGAGCGCAAAAGAGGTTCCGGAAATATTAATACTTATTTGGTGGTACTTTATAAAAAATACAGTGTTCCGGTTTCTGCTTTTATTCTGACGATTATTGCTGTAGCGGTTTCGTCTATGAAGCGCCGTGGCGGAATGGGGGTCAATCTGGCTATAGGAATTGCAATTGCTTTTTCATTTGTATTTTTTGATAAAATTTTCGGGACTCTGGCCGAAAAATCTACTTTCTCACCTTTTTTAGCTGTTTGGTTCCCGAACATTGTTTTCGGAGCTTTGGCAATTTACCTATTACGCAATGCGAAACGATAATCTAAAAAGCTATTTAAATCTTCATTTTATAGTTTTTATATGGGGTTTTACAGCTATCCTGGGCGCTTTGATTACTATTGATGCCGAAAATCTGGTTTGGTACAGAATGCTTTTTGCCTTAATTTTTTTAGGAGGATTTATTATTTATAAAAAACAATCTTTTCAGGTTCCTGTCAAAGAATTTTTTAAACTCATTTTTGTAGGGCTCCTGATTGCCCTGCATTGGATATTCTTTTTTAAAGCCATTCATATTTCAAATGTTTCGATAACGCTTTCAATATTTTCATTGGGTGCTTTTTTTGCTTCATTACTAGAGCCGCTTTTTTATGGAAGGAAGATATTATGGTATGAAGTTTTCTTCGGTCTTGTTATAATTGCAGGTTTAGCCTTGATTCTTCAGGTAGAAATCAAATACCTTACGGGAGTTTATTTCGCTCTGGCTTCAATTATACTTGGGGTTTTATTTACATTGATGAACGGAAAACTGATTTCGGATCATGAGCCTTCTGTAATTACTTTTTATGAGTTTGGTGCAGGAGTTTTCTTTATTACGATTTATTTTTTGTTTCAGGGAAAATTTACAGTAGATTTCTTCAAACTGTCTTTGAATAACTGGATTTTATTATTGATTTTAGCTTCGATTTGTACGGCTTATGCATTTACAGCTTCCGTAAAGGTTATGCAGAGGTTGACACCTTATACAGTAATGTTGACTACTAATTTAGAGCCTGTTTACGGAATTGTTCTGGCTTATTTTATCTTAGGAGGAAAAGAAAAAATGAGTATTGAGTTCTATATAGGCGCTGTTATAATTATAATAACAGTGATTCTAAACGGGGTTTTCAAGCATTATCAGAAGAAGAAACAAGACCTGTAATATTTTACTTATTTTTAAGTTGCATTTTATACTTTAAATAAACAATTAACTTCGCCAATGATATAATATTTTTATATTTGCGGTTCGATTTAAAAACAAAATTCAAAAATCCATGGAATATTTAGATTTTGAGCTTCCAATTAAAGAACTTGAAGAACAGCTGGAAAAGTGTGTTATTATTGGAAAAGAATCTGACGTTGACGTAACGCCAACGTGCAAGGAAATCAACAAAAAATTAGTAGAGACTAAAAAAGAAATATATAAAAACCTTACTGCCTGGCAGCGTGTACAATTGTCAAGACATCCAAACAGGCCTTATACTTTAGATTATATCAGAGCCATTTGTGGAGAAACATTTTTAGAACTTCATGGAGATCGTGGATTTAAAGATGACAAAGCAATGGTTGGAGGACTTGGTAAAATAAACGGGCAATCGTTTATGATTATCGGTCAGCAAAAAGGTTTTAATACAAAAACACGTCAGTACCGTAATTTTGGTATGGCAAACCCTGAAGGATACCGTAAAGCTTTGCGTTTGATGAAGATGGCTGAGAAATTCGGGATTCCGGTTTTGACTTTGGTAGATACTCCAGGTGCATATCCAGGACTAGAGGCTGAAGAAAGAGGGCAGGGAGAAGCTATTGCCAGAAACATTTTCGAAATGGTTCGTCTTCAGGTGCCAATTATCACAATTATTGTCGGTGAAGGTGCTTCAGGAGGAGCTTTAGGAATTGGTGTTGGAGATAGAGTTTATATGCTTGAAAACACCTGGTATTCTGTAATCTCTCCAGAATCATGCTCTTCTATTTTATGGAAAAGCTGGGAGTACAAAGAACGTGCAGCAGAAGCTTTGAAACTGACTTCTTCTGACATGAAAAAACAAAAATTAGTTGATGATGTAATTCCGGAACCACTAGGTGGAGCACATTATGACAGAGAAACTACCTTTAAAACAGTTGCAGAATATATTACCAAAGGATATAATGAATTGAAAGACTTATCAACAGCCGACTTAATTGCCCAGAGAATGGACAAATACAGTAATATGGGCGAGTTTAAAGAGTAAATTCATAAGGTATGATTAAAAATCCGAAGCCCTGTGGTTTCGGATTTTTTTTTGGTTATCAACAAAAAAACTTATTTATAAACATCGTATTAGTTATAACTCACTAACAAAATTTTTTTAAATTTTGTTATTTTCGCTATATGGAAAATTTCAAAAATGTAAACCCTGTTAAAGTAGATAAAACCACAATAATCAATCTCGAAAAAGGCAAGCTCCCTCCACAAGTAATTGATTTGGAGGAAGCTGTGCTTGGTGCGATGATGATTGATAAAAAAGGGGTAGATGATGTAATTGATATTTTACAGCCAGACGCTTTTTATAAAGACGCACACAAACATATTTTTGAAGCGATTTTGCAGCTTTTTACAGAAACTCAGCCAATCGATTTGCTGACAGTTTCTACACAGTTAAAGAAAAACGGAAAGCTGGAATTAGCCGGAGGTGATTTTTATCTGATTCAGCTTACGCAAAAAATTGCTTCTTCTGCCCACATTGAATTTCACTCACGTATTATTCTTCAAAAATTCATTCAAAGAAGTCTTATTCGAATTTCATCTGAAATTATCGAAGAATCTTATGATGAAACCACAGACGTATTTGATTTATTGGATAAAGCCGAATCTAAATTATATGAAGTAACACAGGGTAATATCAAACGTAGTTCTGAAACCGCACAAAGTTTGGTGCTTCAGGCCAAAAAGCGTATTGAAGAAATTGCTGGTAAAGAAGGATTGAGCGGTATTGCAACAGGTTTTGAAAAATTAGATGAGGTAACGTCTGGATGGCAGCCTTCGGATTTAATTATTATCGCTGCCCGTCCGGGTATGGGTAAAACGGCTTTCGTACTTTCGATGGCTAGAAATGTTAGTATTCAGTTTGGTCATGCTGTTGCGATTTTCTCTCTGGAGATGGCTTCGGTTCAGTTGATCACAAGGCTTATTTCTTCTGAAACAGGATTGTCTTCTGAAAAATTGAGAACAGGTAAATTAGAAAAACACGAATGGGAGCAGTTGAGTACTAAAGTGAAAAACTTAGAAAAAGCTCCTTTATTTATTGATGATACACCTTCACTTTCAATCTTCGATTTACGTGCAAAATGTCGTCGTTTGGCATCGCAGCACGGAATTAAATTAATTATTATTGATTACCTTCAGTTAATGACCGCAGGAGGAAGTGGTAAAGGAGGTGGGAATCGTGAGCAGGAAATCTCGACTATTTCCCGAAACCTAAAGGCCTTGGCAAAAGAGTTAAATGTGCCTGTTATTGCACTTTCTCAGTTATCACGTGCCGTTGAAACCCGTGGATCAAGTAAACGTCCTTTACTGTCGGATCTTCGTGAATCCGGAGCGATTGAGCAGGATGCCGATATTGTATCTTTTATTTATCGTCCTGAATATTATAAAATTGAAGAATGGGATGATGATGAACAATCGTCTACAGCGGGTCAGGCAGAGTTTATTATAGCCAAGCACCGTAACGGTGGTCTGGAGAATATTCGTTTAAAATTCTTAGGTCATTTAGGTAAATTTGATAATTTGGAAGAATTTACAGGAGGCTATGATGATTTACCATCAAAAATGAATCTGGATGATAATCCGTTTATAACTAAAAATTTGCCTTCAGCGAATGAAGCTTTCGGAAGTAATCTGAATGATGACGACGATGACAGTGATGTTCCATTTTAAGATTTGATGAATTTTAAAATTTAGAAATAAAGAGAAAGGGGAGGATCATTTGATCTTCCCCTTTCTTAGTTTAAAAGAATTATAAAACCTTTTTTGATTATTTTTTCAGAATTACTTTGTGAGTAATTAGCTTACTGCCTTTCTTTTCTGTAATAAAATAAACTCCATCAGAATAACTTTCAAGATTAATTGTATTAACTATATCAGAAGTCACTTTTGTTGTTTTGATAGTTTGCCCCAATTGATTTGTAATATTTAAATCAGCATCATGGTCGGATTCAATGTTTACAATACCCTTATTTGGATTAGGATATATTACAAATTTAGATTTTTCTTCTATGTCAGGATCCGCTAAACTACTTACAAGTACACATTGTGAGATAATACTGCAGCTTCCTACTGTTACCACAACGGCATAAGAACCAGTAGCCGTTGGAGTGAATGATTGTCCGTTTTCACCAATTAAGATAGTGGCAGGACATTTAATCCATTGGTAGCTTGCTCCTGTCTGATTAGCTGTTAATGTATTGCCAGTTAATAATACATTTGTGTTTATAATAGCTGGTTGAGTAATAGTAAAGCTTTGAGTATCGGTACAACCATTAGCATCTGTAATAGTTACGGTATAAGTGCCTGCCACTAAACCCGAAGCTGTTGCTGCAGTACCTCCAGTTGGAGCCCAAGAGTAAGTATACCCTGGTGTACCGCCTGTTACTGCAACTGTAGCACTACCTGTAGCACCACCATTACACCCAATGTTTGTTTGTGCCGAAGCAGTTGCATTAAGCACCGATGGCTGGGTAATTGTAAAGTTTCTTGTGATTGTACAAGCATTAGCATCAGTAATAGTTACTGTATAATTACCTGCTACCAGGCCTGTAGCCGTAGCATTTGTACCTCCAGACGGAGCCCATGAATATGTATAGGGACCTGTCGCTCCTGAAACTGTTACTCCTGCACTACCATTAGCTCCTCCGTTACAAGAAACGTTAGTTTGAGAAGTGCCAATTGTAAATGGAGCTGGTTGTGTAATTGTAAAGTTTCTTGTGATTGTACAACCATTAGCATCTGTAATAGTTACTGTATAATTACCTGCTGTAAGACCAGTAGCCATAGCTGCTGTACCTCCAGATGGAGACCATGAGTAGGTATAACCTGGTTGACCACCAGATACAGTTACTGAAGCAACACCATTAGCTCCTCCGTTACAAGATAAATTAGTTTGTGATGATGTAGCTGTAAGAGCCGAAGGTTGTGTAATAGTAAAGCTTTGAGTATCGGTACAAGCATTAGCATCGGTAACAGTTACGGTATAAGTGCCTGCTACTAAACCCGAAGCTGTTGCTGCAGTACCTCCAGTTGGAGCCCATAAGTAAGTATACCCTGGTGTACCGCCTGTTACAGCAACTGTAGCACTACCTGTAGCACCACCATTACACGCAATGTTTGTTTGTGCTGCAGCAGTAGCATTAAGCACCGGTGGCTGGGTAATTGTAAAGTTTCTTGTGATTGTACAAGCATTAGCATCTGTAATAGTTACTGTATAATTACCTGCTGCAAGACCAGTAGCCGTAGCCGCTGTACCTCCTGACGGAGACCATGAGTAGGTATAACCTGGTTGACCGCCAGATACAGTTACTGAAGCAACACCATTAGCTCCTCCGTTACAAGAGGTATTAGTTTGAGATGATGTAGCTGTAAGAGCCGAAGGTTGAGTAATAGTAAAGCTTTGAGTATCGGTACAACTATTAGCATCGGTAACAGTTACGGTATAAGTGCCTGCTACTAAACCCGAAGCTGTTGCTGCAGTACCTCCAGTTGGAGCCCATAAGTAAGTATATCCTGGTGTACCGCCTGTTACTGCAACTGTAGCGCTACCTGTAGCACCACCATTACACGCAATGTTTGTTTGTGCTGCAGCAGTAGCATTAAGCACCGGTGGCTGGGTAATTGTAAAGTTTCTTGTGATTGTACAAGCATTAGCATCTGTAATAGTTACTGTATAATTACCTGCTGCAAGACCAGTAGCCGTAGCCGCTGTACCTCCAGACGGAGACCATGAGTAGGTATAACTTGGTTGACCGCCAGATACAGTTACTGAAGCAACACCATTAGCTCCTCCGTTACAAGAGGTATTAGTTTGAGATGATGTAGCTGTAAGAGCCGAAGGTTGAGTAATAGTAAAGCTTTGAGTATCGGTACAACCATTAGCATCGGTAACAGTTACGGTATAAGTGCCTGCCACTAAACCTGAAGCTGTTGCTGCAGTACCTCCAGTTGGAGCCCATAAGTAAGTATACCCTGGTGTACCACCTGTTACAGCAACTGTAGCGCTACCTGTAGCACCACCATTACACGCAATGTTTGTTTGTGCTGCAGCAGTAGCATTAAGCACCGGTGGCTGGGTAATTGTAAAGTTTCTTGTGATTGTACAGGCATTAGCATCTGTAATAGTTACTGTATAATTACCTGCTGCTAAGCCTGAAGCTGTAGCTGCTGTTCCTCCTGACGGAGACCATGAATAAATATAAGGACCTGTTCCTCCTGATACTGATACAGTAGCACTACCATTAGTTCCTCCGTTACAAGAAACATTCATTTGAGATGTCCCAACTGTAAATGCAGTTGGTTGTGTAAGCGTAAAGTTTCTTGTTATTTGTGCACCAACAGCGTCTGTAATAGTTACTGTATAAGAACCTGCTACAAGACCAGTAGCTGTAGCTGCTGTACCTCCTGATGGTGCCCATGAATAAGTATATCCGCCGGCACCTCCTGTTGCTGTTACTGCAGTAGCACCAGTGTTTCCACCATTACATGCTATGTTAGTTTGTGATGTCATTGATGTGTTTAAAGCAGCAGCTGTAGTGAAAGTAAGATCTGCTCCATAACTTGTTCCTGCGCCATTAATAGCATAAGCCCTAAAATGGATTAGCGTAGAAGATGGTAAACTACCTACAGTTCCGCTAAATACTCCTGTTCCGGAGCCATTAGTTACTTTATTATCGCCAGTAGTTGGGTTAACTGTTGTAGACCATACTATACCACGTTCTGTAACTGTACCTCCACCATTATTGGTAACGATACCTGCTAAAACAGCAGAAGTTCCTCCAATGCTTATCGCTGCAGTTGTAGTTACTGTGGCTAAAACCAAAGAAGTAACTGAAGGTGTAGGGAAACTTGATGGCGTTATACCTAAATCATTAGTTGCATGGTGGCTCCAGTTTGCCGGGTTATTGATAGCAGCTGATAAAGCAGCTGAAGTACCTGTAAGTGTACCAATATATTTACTATTAGCAATTTCCGGGCCTGGAGCAGGGAATAATGAAACACAGTTAACTCCATTAGTTAAACCTGATGGCAATGCACTTTCATTACCGCCATTTGCACCATTTGTGCCGTTCCATACAATATTCCATGTAGTTACAGCATCATAATCAGTTGAATTATAATCTCCATGTATACCTGTTATAAATGTAGGTGAAGCAGGTTCAGTACCTGTTGTAGATTGATAAGCCAGCATTTGGTCACCTCCGGAAAGGTTAAAACCAGATCCCAATGCGATTGTGACTGAAGCTGTAGTTGTTCCTGAAACAGTAAATGCATCTGTAGCAGAGCCTGTTTCAACTATAGAAACTATTGTTCCTGCCGGGGTAAATGCCGGCACATTCCATAACAGGTGTGTCTCATTAGGAGCTCCGGTTACCCACTCATCACCATCCCATCCTTTCTCGGTAAAATACACGAGTGTGGTTGCGGTAATATCTTTCAGGGTAATAAAAGAGAAACCATCCTGGTTATTTGGAGCAGTTCCCACATTAGTCTGATAGCCTATAAAAGCTATGTCTCCCGGCGCGAGTGTCGTTTGCGCGTTCGTGCTTTGCTGTACAAACATGGTACAACAAAACACCATAAATAAGAGTAATTTTTGTTTCATAAAAAAGGTGTTTAATTTTAATGACATAAATAAGCATTTTGCCAGCCGCCAAACTTGGCAGGCTGTTTATATAAAGTAACTGCCTTGATAAACTGTCCGTCATTTACTAATGTTTCCATTTTATCAAAACGTGCGTTACTGAGTGGGTCCGTATTTAATTTATATATATGATGATTAAATATTGTCCTGTTTATGTCCTTTTCAAACTGGATTGTACCACGGGGACCGGCAATATTTAACTTATTTAGCTTTTCTATTAAAACATTTGCCCTTAAATCATTATCTGAATTATTAAGGATGTTTTTGATTATGAGTCCGCTTTCATATCCTAATAAGGAGAAAACAGACGGGCTCTCTGAATATGTATTCCTGTACTCTTCATTAAAGCTGTGGGCATCTTCGTTATTTTGCATCCATGATCCTACGACATACAAATCATGGGGAGCGTTTTTATACTGCTCCATTATATTGTCATTGATAAAAAATGGAGTTACATAAAACGGGTATTTTTGTGTAAGCTTGTTTTGTTTTAAAAACGCAGCATTTTCTTCGGCATATAAGCCACTATAAAATGCAAAAACAGCATCAGGCTCCTGAGCTGTAATAAGCTGATCCATAAGTACTGCTTCATCCTCTCGAGGCATAAAGGGCGTTATATAATGACCCGAAAAACTTATACCTTCCTTAAAAGATCCTTCTAAAGCCGATAGCATGCCATATCCTGAATCATAATAAGAAGTTGCGCTAACAATCTTCTGATAATTATTAGTCAACAGGTAATCTCCCAGACTGTAGCAGGATTCTATTAATCCAAAAGAATTGAAATATACCCCTTTATAACCCGAAGTATTATAAGGTATTGTTGCTCCCAGATCTGAAGCGATTAATACAATATCATTTTTTGAAGCATATTCATAAATCTGGGTCATATTGTGATGTCCAAAAAAGCCAATAATTAGAGAGATTTCTTCCTGAAAATTCAGTTTCTGCATCTTATCTATTATCATCTGCTCATCTGCACCAATACCTATACTTTCAACAAAAAACTTTACATTAAGGCCGTTAAGCTTAACGCCTCTCATAAAATCTTTGTCCAGCGTGGCATATTGCCGTGACTGCGGAATTAATATTCCTATTTTAATATCGCCATTCATGAAATTGAGATGTAAATAAATGTATAAAAGCCACAGGCAATGGACTGCCTGTGGCTATTTTATTAATTTCTTGAAGGAAAAACACCTTCAAGACAAATGCTCATATAGATACCTAAATAAGGATTTCTTAAAGAAAAAGGCTGGCTTCCTCCTGTTATAGATGTTGTGCCGCTAATAGTAGAAGTTACACCGCCTACAGCATTAGCTGTACCTCCCGGCTCACTGTATATAGCCGGAACACTTCCTCCGGTTGCAAAAGAGTTATTTCCATTATCAGACTCATTGGTTAAGTTACCACCAGATAATGCATTTACAACAGTAGCAACATTTACCTGCCCAGCCACAAGAGAGTGTGTATGCATAGGTAAATTATTTTGTGTAAGCGTCATGTTCTCAACACCACCTATTTCACCATAGTTTATAGTAGATAAACCCGGTCCTGTACCAGGATGTACTACAGTGCGTCCTCTTAAATCAGGCAATGCAAATGTGTTTTGTCCGTTTCCTCCATAAGTTGTACCTATTAATGAAAAAAGAGCTGTATTTTGTGCTATTGATAATATTGTTCCATCGCAAAACATCCAGCCTCTTGGCGGGAAACTAAATGCGAAAGCTTTTACTGTTCCTATAAATTCATCCATGATATTTTTGTTTTAGTGTTGTTAATTAGTACCCTTTAAAAGCAAGTATTATATTGCTAAGGGCAGGCAAAATGTTTTTTTATTAATTTCTTGAAGGGAAAATGCCGTACAATAATATACAATGATACATTGCCAGATAAGGATTTCTTAAAGAGAAAGGAAAGCCATTACCTGTACCGGCACTTGATCCGCTAATTGTAGTGGCGACACCAGCAGTACCACTTCCAGGTGTTGTAACCGGCTCAGAATAAATAGTAGGAACACTTCCGCCGCTTGCAAAAGAATTGTTTCCGCCATCTGTCTCATTAGTTAGGTTACCTCCTTCTATAGTATGCATAACAGTTGTAACAGTTGCCACACCATTCACAATAGGATGTGCGTGTGCTGGCATAGTATTAATAGTCAAAGTATTTGACTCAACACCTGCCTTTTGCCCCATAACAATAGGCATACTGCCCTCTCCGGCACCTATCATTGAGCGTCCTCTTAAATCAGGCAGGCCAAAAGTAGTTGTACCATTACCTCCATAGAAGGTTCCTAAAAGTGCAAATAATGCCTGATTTTGCGCTATAGACATAAGCTGACCATCACAAGTAGCCCATTGTCTTGGAGCAAAATTAAAGGCAAAGATTTTCACAGTTCCCATTATTTCATCCATAATTATTCTTTTTTATTTGTATAGATTTGAAAATGTATTGATTGTATAAGTTTGTTTCCTTCACAATATCAAAACTAAAAAGCATGAATATTTTTTTTGATAATAAATGTCATCAAGAGCTTTTTTTACGGTATGAGAGTGGAAAATTTGTGTACAATATTTGTTATCATAATTCATTCGTCTATAAGAATTAATTAATCATAGTCTCTGAAATTTAGCAATGATAATTTCGGTTCTGCCTTTGTAAAAATTAAAAGCTAAATCAATTTTGCATATTGAATGTGATAGTATAGTTGGTATAATTGCTTTTTATATCAAAGATTTATAAACTAAAATTAAATGATTGTAAAAAAACATTTACACGTATTTATACCTGTTTTTTATATAACATGTTGTTTTTCAATGGTTTTGTTTCTTTTTTTATTGATTTAACAATATTATTTTTTTGTTTTAAATCTTAAATTTTTAAATTATTTTATTAGTTTAGCATATAAATGTTTTAAAAAATCAATATTAACTTTAACTAAAATCACATTTAAAATTATGTCAGAAAAATTAAACTTTGGAAATGTTGAGATCCCTCTGTCAGAAGGTGTAGAATGGACAAAAAAATACCGCGAGTCAAAAGAAGTATCTGAAGAAGCAAAGAAGATTACTGGATATCTGATTCCGCTTGATGCCTTGAAATTAGTTTTAAATCAGGATATTGATGCTGTTCGTGCCTATAAAGGAATTAATAATGCTGGGGAAGAAACATTACTATTTGTTGGAACAAAATTTGATCCTGAAACGGGAATTTACAGAGATGTTTTTAGTAGTGGCGTAAATAATGAAGCTAGAAGTACTGATGGTGAGTCTGTTGTTTATGATACGAGCAGACCGGTTCCTCCTTTTGGTGATCCAGCCAGTCCTTTAGAGCAATGATCGATTTCTTAATTTATTCGGGTTACTTTATACTTTTTGTTAACCTTGTACTATATACCATTAGCTTTTTCCGTTCAGAAAAAGCTAATGTTTTTTTTGTTGGTTATCTGGTTTTTGCATTCTTTGTTCAGTTTGGTATGGAAGTGCTGTATCATTTAAAAAAGAATAATTTATTATTAGTTAACTTTTTTTTTATTGGGCAAATGATTTTGTTGGGATTGTTTTATAGATCTTTATTTAAAAATAATACTCAAAAAAAAATTGTGACGATTAGTATTTTAATCACTTTGATGATTTTTGTTTTACAGTTTTATTTTGATCCTTCTCAATTGACTAAATTCAATTTGTTTGAAATAACGATTACTTCTTTATTAATTGTTGGATTTGCGCTTATGCATTTTTATAATATGCTTACAGAACAAAAAGAATATTATTTTGTAACGATAGGTATAATTATTTATATGCTGGGGGCAACTGTTTTGTTTCTGATAGGGAATTTGTCGCAAAATTTAAGTAATGAAATCAAATATCTAAGTTGGACATTAAATGCTTTTTTGGTAGTAGTATATTATCTTATTATCCTGTTAGAATGGAAAATGAGCTTAAAAAAGAAGAAGATCATAAAAACTCAAGTTAATACTTTTTCAGAATTGGAATAAAGATGGATTAAATAAATCTTTATGAACCTTTGTTTTTTGACGGGATTTTTTAATTATTTGACTCATGTAATAGGAAATACAATATCTTTGAAGCCAGATTTTATTCGATTGTAACAAAAATACCACAAGTTTATATGAATTTAAATTCAGTTCCTGAAAAAGAGATAGTTGCCATTATCTTGTATATATCCCTTTTTTTTATGATTGTGGCGGTTGCTTTGATTGTGTTTTTTTATTTTTCCAGAAAAAAAATTATTCAAAAAGAAATAGAAAAAAAAGATTTAATCTTAGCGCATCAAAGAGATCAGTTATGCGCTGTTATTCTGGCACAGGAAGAGGAACGTAAACGTATTGCACAGGATCTGCATGATGATATTAGTTCTAAATTAAATGTAGTGTCTTTAAACAGCTATTTGCTCACGTCTGCTAATTTAACAACAAGCGAAACAAAGGAGATCACTTCTAATATTATTAATATTACCGCCAAAGCATTAGATAATTCGAGAAAAATAGCTCATAATTTATTACCGCCGGTTTTTGATAAATTCGGACTTCATGCTGGTGTTGAAGAATTATGTGAAGAATTTGAAAGCAGCAAATCAGTTAAGGTTTCTTATCTAAATGAAATTATTTTTGATGAAAAAGATAATGATAGACATTTGCATGTATTCAGGATCTTGCAGGAGTTAATGAATAATTCTCTTAGGCACGGAAAAGCATCTGAAATTTCTATTCGTTTTGAAGTTGTGGATGGAATGAATACTTGTTTTTATAAGGATAACGGAATTGGTTTTGATTGTGAAAATTCTGAAAATCAGAAGGGACTTGGAATGAAAAACATTGATAGTAGAATATCTTTTTTAAACGGGACTATCAATATAAGTTCATGCCCTGGTAAAGGAATTGAGGTTTTATTTGCTTTTTAACAAAAATACTTGTTTTAAGATATATTATTTTTGAAAGTATATGTTAATTTTATTCTACTTGATATATTTTTGTTGTTTATAGTAAAGATTTAAAGTCTAAATAAAGATGGATGATTCGGTAATAAAAATAGCTTTGGTTGATGACGAAGTTTTATTTCGTAAAGGGCTTACATTTTTACTTCAAAGGGAGGAAAATATTGAAATTCTTTTTGAGGCATCAAATGGAGATGAATTGATTTCAAATTTAAATTCAAATCAAACTAAGCCAGATATTATTATAATGGATTTGAAAATGCCTATTTTAAACGGTGTTGAAGCAACCAAAATTATTCGAAAAATTTTCCCTGAAATTAAAATCATTGCTTTAACAAGTTATGAAACAAAATCATTCATAACAAATATGATTCAGGTTGGCGCAGTAGCTTATTTAATTAAAAATACTACTCCTAAAGATTTGATTAATACAATTAATGAAGTTGCCAAAAAAGGCTTTTTCTATAATGAAAATATCTTAAAGACAATACAAGACTCCATTCCGTCATCCAAAAACGCTAAAGTTAACTTAGAATCTGGATTTTTATCACCACGAGAAATTGAAGTGCTTCAACTGATTTGTAATCAAAAAACAACTGCAGAAATTGCCGAAGAATTGTTTTTAAGTCCAAGAACTGTAGAAGGACACAGGAATAATTTATTGCTTAAAACAGAATCCAGAAATATTGCAGGATTGGTTGTGTATGCTATTCAAAACGAAATTGCGGTTTTAACCCTTTAACTTTCTTAACTGGTTAAAAATTGTATAGATAATACATAATAAGATATAATCGTAATTACCAATAGGCAAAGAGCGATTTTTTTTAAAATATTTAGTCGTTTTATTTCTTTATTATTGTCGCTAACTTTCATTTTTTTAATTTTCAAATCATTATTTTTTTCTGTGCTTTACTGTAATTCAAATTTAATGACAAGTATTTTATTGTTTGTAAGTATTTATACCTGTTTTTAATTCGATAAGTAAAAAATACAATTAATTTTCGCAGTATAATGAAATCAAACTTTTGAGGCGAGGTTTTCAATGTTTCCTTTTATATCTTTACGGTAAATAGCTTCTGAAATGAAACAAACTTTAGTATATACAATATTTTTTTTATTCACATTATCGGTAAAAGCTTCTTTTATTCTTCTTCCGATGGATGAAACAACACAGCAAAATCATCTTAAAGCTTATGGAATAACGTATTGGTGTTTAAGCAGGGATTACAAAGCAAGCTGGCTGCTGAATTATCGCGGAGGATCATTTTTATTGCCTGATGCAGATGAAATTCGTAAAGAATGCAAGATTCGTGGAGTAAGCTTCGAAATTTTGTCTGATAGCGAAGGAGCTTCAATTTTAGAGGAAATCTCAAGTCCTTCTCAGAATATGGAATCTGTAGTTCTTGAAAAGGCTCCTAAAATTGCGGTTTATACTCCAAAAGGGAAACAGCCTTGGGATGATGCTGTTACATTAGTACTTACGTATGCAGAAATTCCTTTTACACCTATTTATGATGAAGAAGTTTTAACAGATCAACTGTTGCTTTATGATTGGCTGCATTTACATCATGAAGATTTTACAGGTCAATATGGTAAATTTTATGCGGCTTACAAAAATACACCATGGTATATTGAACAAAAAAAAGATGCCGAGGCTTTAGCTGCAAAATTAGGTTATGCAAAAGTTTCGCAGGAAAAGGGGAGTGTTGCAAAAAAAATCCGGGATTTCGTCATTGGAGGTGGGTTTATGTTTGCTATGTGTTCTGCTACAGATAGTTTTGATATTTCCTTGACGGCTGATGGTGTAGATATTTGCGAAGCTATGTTCGATGGTGATCCAAGTGAATCAAATTATCAATCAAAACTAAATTATAGCAATTCGTTTGCTTTTAAAGATTTTACGCTGGAAAGAAGGCCGGAACAATATGAATTTTCAGATATTGATATGACTATCAAACGCAGAATTACGCCTGAAAAAGATTATTTTACGTTAATGGAATATTCAGCCAAATGGGATCCGATTCCGAGTATGCTATGCCAAAATCATACACAGTTGGTAAAAGGTTTTATGGGGCAAACTACATCTTTTGATGCTGCATTAATTAAATCGAATGTGTTAATTATGGGTACTTGTGAAGTAAATGGAGAAGCCCGTTATATTCATGGAGAAAAAGGCAAAGGTATGTTTACTTTTTTTGGAGGACATGACCCTGAGGATTTTCAGCATCAGGTTGGTGATCCGCCTACAGTTTTAGATTTACATCCAAATTCTCCGGGATACAGACTGATTTTAAATAATGTTTTATTTCCTGCTGCAAAAAAGAAAAAATTAAAAACGTAATTATTTTGCCTCTTTAAATTAAATGTAGAAACAAAAAAGGCTTTTTCATAATTTGAAGAAGCCTTTTTGTTGGTTTTAATTGACAATTAGACTGCTCTTAATCCTGTTGTGATTGCTAATCTGTTCCATGAGTTTATCGTGATGATCGTAAGAATGATTTCAGCCAGATATTTTTCATCAAATAGACGGGCTGCATTTTGATAAACTTCATCAGAAACATGATTACTGATTAATGTTACTTGTTCTGTTAAAGCTAAAATTGCTTTTTCTTCTTCTGTAAAAACATCCGCTTCCCGCCACGCACTGGTTAAATAAATGCGCTGTTCTGTTTCTCCTGATTTTCTCGCATCAGCTGTATGCATATTGATGCAAAAAGCACATCCGTTTACTTGTGAAGCACGAATTTTAATTAATTCTTTATGAGTTGAAGTTAATGAAGTTGTAGAAATATATTTTTCTAAATTCATTAAAGCTTGGTAGGCTTCTGGGGCAACTTGTGGGATAACTATTCTTGAATTCATTTTGTATGTTTTTAAAGTTCATTACAAAGGTCAGTGATGCGTACTTTAAAAAACTTGAACTGCTTCAAGAAATTCAGATCAGACTTTGCCAGCTCTTATTTTACTCATAAATTCAGCAGAAAAATCTAAATAGGAGGCAAGCATGTATTGAGGAACACGCTGTACGAAATCTGGTTGTTGGTTTTTGAAATGGTTGTATCTTTCTTCGGCCGACATCGTAAATAAAAATTTAATACGCATTTGAGTAGCTCCAAATGATTTTTGGGAAACAATTCTAAAGTATCTTTCCAGTTTAGGAATTTGTATTAAAATAGATTCTAAAGTATTTTTTTCTAATGCTATAATTTCGCAGTTTTCGACAGTTTGTATATAAAAATGGGAAGGAGTATTATTATGATAACTCAAATAATCAGTTATCCACCAGTTTTCAATTGCAAATTGCAGTGTTTGTTCGGTTCCTCTTGGGTTAATTATGTATTGTCTTGCACAGCCATTTGTTATAAAATACATAGTGTTACAGACTTGACCTTCTTTCAATAAATGTTCTTTCTTTTTGATTTTTGAAAGACTAAGTTTTGATTCTAAAATATCAATTTCTTCAAAATCTAATGTTATAAATTTTTGTATGTGATCTAAAAGAGATGTAAACATATAAATGATTTCTGAGTATTTAGTCTAAAGATAAATCAGATTTATTATAAAAGCAAAAACCCAATCGAATGATTGGGTTTTCTATGATAAGTAAGTAATCTTAAATTGAGTTTATAAAACGTTTTATTTTACTTTATTAAGAATAGCTTTGAAAGCTTCTGGGTGGTTCATAGCTAAATCTGCAAGAACTTTACGGTTCAATTCGATTCCGTTAGCTTTAACTTTTCCCATGAATTGAGAATAAGACATTCCTTCTAATCTAGCTCCAGCGTTGATACGTTGAATCCATAATGAACGGAAATTTCTTTTGTTTTGTTTTCTATCGCGGTAAGCATAGCTCATCGCTTTCTCTACTGCATTCTTAGCAACTGTCCAAACGTTTTTACGTCTTCCAAAGAAACCTTTGGCTTGCTTCATTATTTTTTTTCTTCTTGCTCTTTTAGCAACTGAATTTACCGATCTTGGCATAATTTTAATGTGTTTTTGTAGCAGGCGTCCTGAATTGAATCAAAGGAACTTAAAGCCATGCTCCAAGGTTATATAAATAATTTTTTAACCTAAAGAAATCTCTAGTCTAATGTCTTAAGTCAAATGTCTAAAGTCAGCAACTGACTTTTAAACTTTATGACTTACAACTTTTAGACTTATTAGATAATTCTTAATTGTTGTTTGATGCTTTTCATGTCTGTTGAGTGAACTAGCGCTGAGTGAGTCAAAGCTAATTTACGTTTTTTAGATTTTTTAGTCAAGATGTGACTTTTAAAAGCATGCTTTCTTTTAATTTTTCCAGAGCCAGTAACTTTAAAACGTTTCTTAGCGCTAGATTTTGTTTTCATTTTAGGCATTTTTCCTAGTGTTTTAATTTATTTCTTACTTACTTATTTTTTTAGTTGTCAGTCTCGGTTTTCAGTTTACAGTGCGAAAACTGAAAACTGCGACTGCAAACTTTTTTACTTTTTCTTCTTCGGAGCAATGAACATAATCATTCTCTTTCCTTCCAAAACAGGCATAGCCTCAACTTTACCGTGTTCTTCTAAATCCTGAGCAAGACGTAACAATAAAATTTGTCCCTGATCTTTATAGATGATAGAACGCCCTTTAAAAAAAACGAATGCTTTTAATTTGGATCCTTCTTTTAAGAATTTTTCAGCGTTCTTTCTTTTAAATTCATAATCATGCTCGTCAGTTTGAGGACCAAATCGAATTTCCTTTACAACAACTTGAGAAGATTTAGCTTTTAAAGCCTTATCTCTTTTCTTTTGTTCGTAAACAAACTTCTTGTAGTCCATAATTTTACAAACCGGAGGTTCTGCATTTGGCGATATTTCAACCAAATCCAACTCCAGCTGGTCAGCTAAACGTAATGCATCAGCGATTTTAAAAACCCCAGGTTCAATATTTTCACCGACAAGACGTACTTCAGGAACACGAATAAAATTATTTATTCTGTGTGCATCTTTTTTTTCTACTCGAGGTTGCTGGGAACCTCTGTTACTTTTTATTGCTATGACTTTCTAATTTAAGTTAAACTGTAAATACTTTTAATGTCTTTTTTATTTCTTCGTCTACAATCGAAACAAATTCATCAATTGAAACTGTGATATTTCCTTTTCCTTCCTGGCCGTGACGACGAATAGAAATGGTATTGTTTTTCTCTTCCTCTTCACCAACGATAAGCATAAACGGAATTTTTTGCATTTCTGCATCTCTAATTTTCTTACCAATCGTTTCGTTTCGGTTATCAATTAGGGCGCGAATTTCGTGATTTTCTATCAAATCTAAAACTTTTTTAGCATAATTTTCGTATTTCTCGCTCAAAGACAAGATAATAGCTTGCTCAGGCATAAGCCAAAGAGGGAAGTTTCCTGCTGTGTGCTCTAGTAAAATTGCTATAAAACGCTCCATGGATCCAAAAGGAGCTCTGTGAATCATTACAGGGCGATGTAATTCATTGTCAGCGCCTTTATAAGTTAAATCAAAGCGTTCAGGTAAGTTGTAATCTACCTGAATTGTTCCTAACTGCCATTGTCTTCCCAAAGCATCCTTAACCATAAAATCAAGCTTTGGACCGTAAAAAGCAGCTTCGCCATATTCTACAACAGTATTTAGACCTTTATCTTTTGCTGCATTGATAATTGCGTTTTCAGCTTTTTCCCAGTTTTCATCAGTACCAATATATTTCTCTCTGTTTTCCTGATCTCTTAACGAAATCTGTGCTGTAAAGTTTTCAAAACCTAAAGAACCAAATACATATAACACAAGGTCAATTACTTTTTTAAACTCCTCATCTAATTGCTCAGGAGTACAGAAAATATGTGCATCATCCTGAGTAAACCCTCTTACACGAGTTAAACCATGTAATTCACCAGATTGCTCATATCTGTAAACAGTACCAAATTCGGCATAACGCTTTGGTAAATCCTTATATGACCAAGGTCTTACATTGTAAATCTCACAGTGATGGGGACAGTTCATAGGTTTTAATAAAAACTCTTCACCTTCAGCTGGTGTATGTATTGGTTGGAAACTGTCAGCTCCATATTTAGCATAGTGACCAGAAGTTACATAAAGTTCTTTTTGACCAATGTGCGGACTCACAACTTGTTCGTATCCAGCTTTCTTTTGTGCTCTTTTTAAAAATTGCTCTAAACGTTCTCTTAAAGCAGCACCTTTAGGTAACCATAAAGGCAAACCTTGTCCCACTTTTTGAGAGAAAGCGAATAACTCTAATTCTTTTCCTAATTTACGGTGATCACGACGTTTTGCTTCTTCAAGAAGTTCAAGATATTCAGTTAAATCTTTTTGTTTAGGAAAAGATGTTCCGTAAACACGAGTTAACTGTTTGTTTTTTTCATCACCTCTCCAGTATGCACCAGCAACGCTCATAATTTTTACAGCCTTGATGATTCCAGTATTCGGAATATGTCCACCACGGCATAAATCAGTAAAAGTAGAGTGGTCGCAGAATGTAATAGTTCCGTCTTCCAGATTTGAAATCAGTTCTGTTTTGTAAACATTGTCTTTGTACATTTCTAAAGCTTCAGCTTTAGTTACCGGACGCATTTTGAAATCGAATTTTCCTCTTGCAATTTCAAGAATACGATCTTCAATCTTTTTGAAATCTGCTTCAGAAATTTTCTGATCTTCAAAATCTACATCATAATAGAAACCATTAGCAATTGCAGGTCCAAGAGTTAACTTAATTCCAGGATACAATTCCTCAAGAGCCTGAGCCATTACGTGTGAAGTCGAATGCCAGAAAGCTTTTTTACCTTCAGTGTCATTCCAGGTATATAAAATAAGATTACCGTCGGTCGTTAATGGAGTTTCGGTTTCAATAGTTGTACCATTAAAAGATGCAGAAATGACGTTTCTAGCAAAACCTTCGCTAATGTTTTTAGCGACCTCCATTGGAGTTACGCCTTGAGCGAACTCTCTAATTGACCCATCGGGTAAAGTAATCTTGATCATTGTTTGTAATTTTGTGAATGCAAATATAACTTATTACTAAAATACATACAACTTGTTAGCTGTAATTAAATTATTTTGATTTTTGTTGTTATTTTAAGGATTTTATCTATTTATGAAATTGTAAGTTTTAAGTTTGGTTTTTGTTGTAAAATCAGATAAACATTGATTTTTTGTTTGAAAATAACGTTTATTTAATAAATTATTTACAAATATAACATTTATTAAAGATGATTTTGTAAGTTTACACTTTGTAACATTTTATTAAATAGGATTATTATGAGAATAAAATTACTTAGTTTATTTATGTTATTGATGACTATTCCTCTATGGTCACAAAATATTTCTGATGCAGATTTTGTAATTTCAGTAAACGGAAATAAAATAATAACAACATCAAATTTTAAACAACAGTTTAAAGAGAAAAAAACAGGCAGGCAAATTCCTAAAGAGGAGTATACTTTATTGCAGTTTACCAAAATACCTTCGGTTGATGAGCAGCAAAAAATGAAATCAGCAGGAATAACTTTACTGAGTTATTTGTCTAATAATGCTTATTATGCTAAAATTTCTTCAGAATTTTACAATAATAATACTGCATTTACTAATATCAGAACTACGATTACTGTTGATCCTAAATATAAATTAGATCCACTTATTGTAGATAATATTATTCCGGATTATGCTAAAGAAGGAAATGGGGTAAGAGTTGTTGTTAGCTACTTTAAAGGAGTTGATAGCAAGATTATTGGGGATGATTTAGCGGGATTATTTGTAAAAAGCGTTAAAAATGACGCTAATTTTTGCGAAATTTATCTGGAGGCAAGTAAAGAAAAACTTGAAGAGATAGCAAAATTTAACTGGGTACAAAATATCGAATTAATACCGCCTCCTATGGAAAGCGATAATAAGCCTGGTATTACATCACATAAAGTAAATATTCTTGGTTCAACAATTCCGGGATTAGGTTATGGTTTAACTGGAAAAGGGGTTAAAGTAGGTGTTTGGGATGGAAATCTTGAACCGCATAAAGACCATACAGGAAGGGTTGTTAATAGAGAGTATGAATCAAATTCTTCTCATGGTGATCACGTTTCTGGAACCATAGGTGGTGCCGGATTATTAGATCCAAAAGCTAAAGGAATGGCGCCTGAAGTACAGATGTTTGGATGGAATTTTAACACACAGTCAAATGGTTTGTCTGTTCAGCAAGAAAGAGTAATTGCTGCAGTAAATGATGGAATTGAGTTAACTTCAAATTCTTATGGAGTAAATCTTACTTCCGGATTTAATACAGGCAGATACAATACAGGTGATCGTGGTGATGATAACGTTACATTGAATTATCCTTATTTATTAAATGTGTATTCAAATGGAAATGCTCAGACGGCATACCCTGGAGGTTTTAATACTTCAACTAAAAACTCAAAAAACTCATTACATGTCGCTGCTAATAATCCTAATGATTTAATTAGTAGTTATAGTAGTTTCGGACCAACAATTGATGGGCGTTTAGTACCTCAGATTGCAGCCGTAGGGACAGATGTTTATTCGTTAGATTATAGTAATTCTTATCAGGTAATGAGTGGAACCTCAATGGCAACCCCAGGAGTGACAGGGACGCTGGCATTATTGTATGAAAGATATAAAAATAGCTATGGAGAAAAACCTTTGGCTTCTTTGATGAAAGCTTTGGTAGCCAACACAGCTAAAGACGCAGGGAATCCGGGTCCGGACTATAAATATGGTTTTGGAAATTTAAACGGATTGCGTGCGGTTAAAGTTTTAGATAAAAAAATGTTTTATACAGCATCAGTAGCTAATGGAGCTACTTATGAAAAAGATATTGTTGTTCCGGCAGGATTAGTGACATTAAAAGTGCTTCTTGCATACACAGATATTGGTGGTACACCGGGCGCAACTTCTGTTCAGGTAAATGATTTAGACATCAAAATTGTAAAAGATGGCGTAACAACTTTGCCATGGGTCTTAAATCCAACAGCTGCGAATGCGAATGCTGTGCGAGGAATTGATAATGTAAATAATATAGAACAAGTAACATTAGATAATCCGGCTCCTGGGACATATAAAATTATTGTTGCAGGAACAAGAGTCCCTCTTAATACGCAGCAATTCTCTGTAGTATACGATTATGTAGCTCCGGAATTAATTTTAACATATCCTGTAGGAGGTGAAAAATTTAACACCGAAACAACAGAATATATTCGTTGGGATTATGAAGGAGATGCAAAACCTTTTACTCTTGAATATTCGCTTGATGGTGGGATAACATATCAATTAATAGCAAACGATATTCCGTCATCAGCAAGAAATTTTGCATGGAAAGTTCCGGCAGATATAATTGCAAATGCAAAAATCAGAGTTATTGCAGGTTCAAAAGTTGACGTTTCGAAGGAGGTTTTTAATATCATCAAAGAACCGGAAAATTTAGTTATAGCTCCTTCGGCATGTGGGACATCATCTTATGAGTTGAATTGGGATGCAATTCCGGGTTCGAAGTATGAAGTATTAAAAATGAACGGATATAAGTTTGATGTTGTAGCAACAGTTACAAGTCCAACTTACACTTTTGCAAATATTACGGTTGGAGACGACAATTGGTTTTCTGTCCGTGCTGTTGATATAGCTACTGGAATCGTTTCTGAAAGAGTAAGAGCGGTAAATGTAGAACCTGTTTCTCAGCCTGTTTTAAGTTCAATAAATTTACCATTTGTAGAAGATTTTAATTCAAGAAAAGCAACTAATTATGTGTTTTCTAAAGGATCTACAGGACTTGTAAAATATGAATATATTAGTGCTGATTTATTAGATGGAGCAAAAATGGCCGGATCAGGAACCCCATCAGCTTCTCCTTGGGTAGCAAGTACGACAACAAATGCTTTTGGAAACAATCCGGATTATATTAAAAAAGTATCTTTTTGTGATATAGATGCCACAACGCTTGCCGGGAAAGCACTTCGCTTGAAGTTTAATTTGGTTTGGAACAGTGTAGGACCTGCAAATAAAAATTTCTTTAGACTTGTAATTAACGGAACTCCTGTAGCAAGTACTCAAAACGTTAGTGTTTATGGAGGCGCAGCTTTGTCTGGTAATACAGAATTATTGTATGACTTGTCAGCTTATGCAGGAACTATATTTAGTATAGCTTTTGAATCTGTTATAGATAATGATTTTGTGGTAGTTAGTAATGAAAATGTTTATAGTGCAGTTTATATTGATAATGTAAACATATTTGAAGCTACGGTAAACGATATTGAATTATCAGCATTAACAACAAATGTTGCATTTACTGCGGCTGAAACAGTAAAGATTAAAGTTTACAATCATTCTCCGATTGCTGTAAGCAACGTACCGGTTTCGTATAAAATTAATAATGGTGCTGAAGTGATAGAAACGATAGCTGGACCTATTGCTCCTTTAAGTGAAGTGTCTTATGATTTTGTTCAAAAAGCAGATTTTTCAATGGGAGGTGTTTATGCTGTAACGGCAAATGTGAATTATGCTACAGATGCAGTAAGCGGTAATAATTCATTAAGCAAGCAAGTTTTTAATATTGGTTCAGATGTGTTAATGGGTTCAAGAGCAAGTTTGGTAACATGTTCGGCAGAATTTACAGATAGCGGTTCCCGTTACGGTAATTATGCTGATCAGCTTACTCAGACAATTACTTTTTTGCCGGCAACTCCCGGCAGTAGTATAAAAGTTGAATTCAGTGCGTTTGATTTAGAAGTAGATTATGACTTCTTATATGTTTATAACGGGCCGAATACTTCTTCTCCTTTATTAGGTACATTTACGGGAAATACGTTACCCGCTTCATTAACGTCTTCAGCGGTAAATGGAGAATTAACTTTTAGATTTGTTTCAGATCAAATCGAAAATACTCCAGGATGGATTGCTACAATTACTTGTGCTCCAAAATTAACTATCAATGATGTAAGTATTGCTTCTATAACAGCTCCAGAAGTTTTAGGGAAAAAATCTAATGCTCATGATGTTACAATAAGGGTTACAAATTTAGGGCCTAATGTTTTAAACAATTATCCTGTTTTTTATCAGGTAAATGATGGGGTAAAAGTAACAGAACTTGTTCCGACAATTGGGGCTTATGCTACAGTAAATTACACGTTTACAGCTAAAGCAGATTTATCAATTACTGATGCTACTTACACAATCAAAAGTGGAGTTGATATTGCAGATGATAATGTAACTAATGATATCCGTGAAAAAATCGTTTACAATAAAAACGATTTACCAACTCATACTAATACAAATGGATATGCTATTTCTAAATTTAAATGGAATGATGTTGTAAATTCTTCTGGTACAACAGCGTATTCTGATTTTAAATCAATAAAAATTCCGGTTTATGCAGGATTTACATATCAGCCAGAAGTGACAATAACGAAACCTGAAGCGCCAATCAGTAGAGATCAGGTGGCTAATGTTGGAGTATTTACTATGATTGTTATTGATTTAAATGGCGACGGAAATTTAACAGATGAGTTTTATGCAGGTACTTTTTGGGTAAATACATTACAAACATCTGCATCGCCAGCACTTCCTTCAACAACAAGTACACATTATTTTAGAAATAATTTTACACTTACAGGAGGTTTAACAATTCCGGCAGGTACAACATCGGGAGAAAAACAAATGCGAGTAATACACATGTTTCGCTCTCCTCAGGAATATTACAATGTGGTTTTAGGTCCAACATTTGATGGTTTGACTAGTTCAAGAGAAGATTTTGAGGTAGAAGAATATACAATCAATATATTGCCATATACACCAGCAAATGCAAGTGTAGAAAGAATTGCACAGCCGATTAAACCAGGAAAAGCTCCGGTTAATGTTACGGCAGCTATTCGTAATTTATCAAATACGGCAATTTCTAACTTTCCTGTTGCATACAAAGTAAATGGAGGTGTCGAAATTGTAGAAACTGTTACTGCAACAATTGCTGCAGGAGCTTTAGCTAATTATACATTTGCAGCAAAAGCGAATTTAAGTGTTCCAGCAGATTATACCTTAGAAGTGTATACGAAATTGGCAGGAGATACAGATCCGACTAATGATGCTAAAACTCTCAATATTTCTCATGTTGCTGATTATGCGACAAATTTGGCAGGAACTTTTGATGGTATTAATGATTTTATTAAAACAGATACCTCGCCAGCTTTAAATCTTACTAATAATTATACTTTTGAAGCTTGGGTAAACCAAAAAGCTCCAACTATATATGGAAGACTTTTAGATAAAAGTACAGCGTTAGTGTTTATTCATAACAACAGTAACTTATCTATCTACAAAGAAAACAGTTTAGTAGTTTCAATAACTACTGCGGCCGGTTCTTATGTAATTAATACAGCTGCAAATTCTATCAAACAAAAAACCTGGCATCATATTGCATATTCTGTAAGTGCGGCCAATGTTTATAAAGTTTATATAGACGGTGTAGAAGTTCCTTTTACAAGTACAGGTACGGCAGGTGCAGCGAGTAGTAATAGCGCATCAGCAATCTATATTGGTAATAATGCCGGTTTAGCACGTGGTCTGAACGGAAACATAGATGAAGTTCGTATCTGGGCGGGTGTTCGTAGTCAGGCAGCACTTATTGCAAATGCTACAACAAAATATGTTGGAAACGAACCAGGATTATTAGCGTATTATCCTTTTTCAGAGGGAAACAAGCAATTTGTTTTCGATCGTACAATTAGTGATAACACTGCTGTAGTAGCAAATGCAGAAACAGATGGCTTAGGAGAAGGTAAATTCTGGAATGTTCCGGTTTTGATGCAAAGTATCAATTTTGTAAATCAATTGTCGTCATCTTATGATGCGGCAACCAGGACATATACAGTAGTGTTAAATGATGGGGCAGATGTTACTAATGCAGTTGCAAATTTCTCTTTAGGAATGAACAGCATTGCTACCATCAATGGTAGTCAGCAAATAAGTGGTGTTTCGGGAAATGATTATACTAATCCGGTTATATTTACAGTGCTGGGAACAGGTTTTAATGCAGGACTTGTAGAGACCTATACAATCAAAATTATTACAGGTTTAAGTAGTGAAAGTAAATTGCTTTCTTATGATTTCAAGGTCGCTTCAAATTCGGCTTTGACTCAGGAAATTAATACAGACATTATAGGAAATAATGTAACAAAGACAGTGTCGTTTGGTGTTGATGTTAGAAGCCTAATTGCAGATTTTGTGGTTTCACCCGGAGCAGAGCTTTATATTGACGGTGTATTGCAGGTAAATTCAAAAACTATCGCTGCAGATTATACAAATAGCTTTTTAGTAACTGTAATTTCAGAGAATAAACTTTCTACGACTAATTATAACGTAACTATCAATGCAAAAAATTCCGAAGCTAATATTATTGGTTACACGGTACAAGGTCAGGTTGCTCCGAGTATAATTAATCCGTTAACTAAAACAGTGACTGTTTATGTTAGTAACAATGCCAATTTTGGTGAGTTTACGCCAACTTTTCAATTGTCAGATTTCGCTGCTTTACGAATTGGTACTTATCTTCAGAATAGTGGTGTGTCTGTATTAAATTATACTGTACCGGTAATTTACAATGTAATAGCACAAGACGGAACAATAGAAAATTGGACAGTAACAATAGAATATGCCAAACCAGTCATAACATTATTAGGTGATGCAATCGTTTTATTAGATAAAGGTTGTGCGTATACAGAAGCTGGAGTTGAGGCTAAAGACAACTTAAATGCTAATATAACGAATGATGTAGTAGTAACAGGTCTTGTAGATGTTAATACTTCTGGTGTTTATATTTTGACCTATACAGTAAAAGATGCTATGGGTAATGAAGCATCGGTAACGCGTACGGTTAATGTTTCTACTACAGCTTGTAGTTTAGGAGCTCCAACTAATGCAATTTCAGGCTTTGCTATTTATCCAAATCCAGTAACAAATGGTAAAGTGTATGTAGAATCAGCATCTGGTGTTATTAAGAAGATTAAGATGTCAGATATGTCAGGTAAAAAAGTATTTTCTGTAAATACACATGATAAAGAATTAAATTTATCAAGTTTGCCATCTGGAGTTTATATATTAAATGTAGAACAAGATGGTAAAAAAGCTACGGAGAAACTTATTATTGAGTAATCTTGGTATTTGGTAAAATATTACTGCTTTATTAGGTGTAAATAATAAAGGTAAAGCCCGACAGTTTTTTTTAAACTGTTGGGCTTTGTTTTTTTGGAGACGCCAATATTGTATTGAAGAGTATTTGAGTTTAGTTAAAAAGGAAAGCTTTTAGGTGTTCTGTAGAATCTTTAGGGGGTTAAATTATGTTTTGAAAAGGATTTTGGTTTGTATTGTTGTATTGTGATCTGTATTCGGAACGTGAATAAAGGAAATAAAAGGAGTGTTAGAGTTGAAAATTCATCAAAATGATTAAGGTA
>NZ_JBBYHS010000025.1:0-74865 GCF_038290035.1 Flavobacterium calami | reverse complement strand
GTTGTAGAAGTCGAAATTTACCTTTTTAAAACCGCAACAGAATATTTTTTCATAAAACAACCAACGCAAAATCAATCCCTAAAATTTGCTGCATAAAAAAGGCTGCCCTTTTCGGACAGCCTCTTTGGGTTTTTCAAGTTAGTTGTATACGCTTACTAATTCAAAATACTTCTAAATGATATATGAAAAACCGATAATCTTAATATTTCGGAGCAGCAACCTGAGGTTTTGCCTTCATGATTACTTCAACCGTTTTGGGTTTTGCAAAAAACTCTTTTGCAAAAGCTTTTATATCCTCTGCTGTAACTTCGTTTAAAGTCTTTTTATAAGTAACGTCATCTTTAAACGTTTCATTATTCAGCATCATACTATTTAAATTTCCTAACCAAAATCCGTTGGTCAAAACTTTTTCTGCTCTTGCTTTTAACAGCGTGTTCTTAATAGACTCAATATCCTCTGCTTTTGTTACATCTTTTTGCGTTAAATTAATCTGCTCATAGACGATTTTTGTTAGTTTTTCCAGTTTTTCAGGATCACAGTCAAAATTGATGGTCATTGAATACTCATCCGACGGCAATCTGCTTACAACAGAACTTACGTGAACCCCATAACTTCCGCCCTCTTCTTCGCGAATTAAGTCGAGATATTTCTTAGACAGTAATTCGGCCAAAATATGTGATGTAAACACATTTTTATAATTGTATGGAAACTGTTTTACAAAACGGATATAAACACTAGCTTTTGGAACATTCATTTCGCGAACCAATAACTCTTTGGAAATTCCCGGTGCCGGATCAAGATGATTGTCTGTAAAATTTTCTCTTTTATTGACATCTGATGAAATACTTCCGATGTATTTTTCAATTAATGAAAGTACATTTTCAGGAAGATTTCCGGTAAAGACAAACGTGAAATCGGCAGCGTTTTGAATTCTTTTTTTATAAATTTCTGATGCTTTTTCGAAACTCAATCGTTTCAGAAATTCCTGATTTACTAACGGAACTCTTTTGTTTCTATTGTAATTCAGCTGCGAAATCGTATCCTGAAAAACTTTCGGATTTGTATTAGCCGAATTTTCCAAAGAATTACTAAAACCTGTTAGCATTCTACTGTAAGCATCTTTATCAAATCTTGGCTGTTCAAAATACAGATACAGCAATTGCAATAAAGTTTCAAAATCCTTTTGATTGCCTGAACCTTTAAAACCTTCTGTCAATTCAGTGATGTAAGGCTTAAGAACTACGATTTTTCCGTTTAGTTTGTCTTTTAAATCAGTACTTTTAAAAGCGCCCAGACCAGAATTTTCAACCAGACTCACTGCGATTTGAGATGACGGAATATCCTCTGTTTTAATCAATGAACTCCCTCCAAAACTGAATGCAGAGAACAAAACCTCATCTTTTGCTAAAGTCGTTGGATACAAAACAATTTTTGCTCCATTTCCTAAAACATAACTTTTTGCTCCGGCAACTCCTTCAATTGGAGTTTCTTTTGAAACTTTCGAACCTTTTAATTCTGCTGTAATTAAAGGCTGATCGGTATCGGTTTCCTTATATTTTTCAAGAGACATTTTTTTAACAGATGTCATAATCGAAACATACTCTTCTTTTGAAGGATAAACAACGTCATTTTTATCAGGACCTGTGACTGTCATGACAATATTATCAGTTGTCTGCAATTTTTTAACTGCCTGATTTATTTCAGCTAAGGTGATAGAAGCCAATCTTTTTTTTACATTTTCATATTGTGTTTCGATACTTTCAAATGGTTCTGCTTTCAGAAAATGATTCACCAATTCTTCTGAAAATTCGTCGTTGTCAATTTTATCTTTGTTCTGAAGCAGGTTTTCATAAAAACTCAAAACACCTTCTTTGTTACGATCCAATTCTTTTTGGGTAAATCCGTAACGAACTGCTCTTTCGGTTTCAACCATCATTTCTTTGAAACCTTCCAGAGTTTTGTTATTTTTCGGCGTTACATATAAATAATACGAATTGGTTAATCTTGAAACTTCTGATGTTCCTGTTCCAATATTTAAAACAGCGGTTTCATTATTCTGAATGAATTCTTTATACCTTCTGTTCATCATATCGATGCACAGATTGTTCACCAAATCTCTTCTGCTGGTTTCATTATTTTTTACCTTATCAAAATCCTTTTTAAAGTAAAGTACCACACTTGTTTCCTGCGCTTCTTTGTCTTTTGCCAAAACATAGTTTATTCCTTTGTTTTTCGGAACAGAAACATAATAGCGCTCTGCTGCATTTTTAGGCATTTCTATAGAAGAAAAAGTTTCAATAATCTTCTTTTCAATTTCCTTCGGATCAATATCTCCAACCACAATAACGGCTTGTAAATCCGGGCGGTACCATTTTTTATAATAATCCCTTAAAACCTGATAATCAAACGTATTAATCAGATTTAAATCGCCAATTACATCACGTTTTGCATACTTAGAGTCTTTGTATAAAACTTTATCGGTTTCTAAACGAAGTCTGAAGTCTGAATTTCTTCTGGTACGCCATTCTTCTCTGATAACACCACGTTCTGCATCAATTTCAGTATTTTTTAAAGAAAGAAAACCAGACCAGTCGTGCAATGCCAAAAGGCAGGAGTCAATCAATTTAGAATCGTTTGCAGGAACGTTACTCAAATTATAAACCGTTTGATCCTGTGCTGTATACGCATTAATATCAGCACCAAAACTGACTCCTTTTTTCTCCAGCATATCGATGATGCCTTTTCCTTCAAAGTTTTGTGTTCCGTTGAAAGCCATGTGCTCCAGAAAATGCGCCAATCCGTTTTGGTCGTCATTTTCTAAAATCGCTCCGACATTTTGAGCGAAATAAAAACAGACACGGTCTTTTGGCCATTCGTTATGAAGAACATAATATTTCATTCTGTTTTTTAATGTTCCGGAAACTACATCTTTGCTGAGCGGAATGGTAGTCGAAAACTGAGCAGCGCTTTTAAATCCCAAGAAAAGGACAAAAAGCCAATATTTTGATTGAAAGATTTTCATTTGATATTTTTTGTTTTTTTATTGTTGGGCTGAATTGGTACGCAGATTTTAATAATTAAAAAATCCGTTTTTTTTCAGCGTCTTTGCAATAGCAAATCCGTTTCATCAGCGTGCTATACTATTTTTTGAAATTCCGGACTCCTTCCTGAAGCCAGTTGTAATAAGCGTTAATATCCGGATTGTAAGCCGATGGTTTGTTTAGGTCTTTTTCGTTATGATCCATTAAAACGTAATACGGCTGAGCGTTTGTTTTGTACTTTAAAATCTGAAGTTCGCTCCATTTCTGTCCCGTATATTTTAAAACTTTTCCGGTAATTTTAGAAACCACCTGTTCATTCTCCGGCAGAGATCTTTTGTCATCTACGTATAGCGAAATCAAAACCACATCATTATTTAAAACGGCTAAAACTTTAGGATCCGGCCAGACACGTTCTTCCATTTTTCGACAGTTAACGCAGGCATAACCAGTAAAATCGATCATAACGGGTTTGTTTACTTTTTTCGCGTAAGCCAGACCTTCGTCATAATTATGAAAAGTCGGAATTCCGTTTGGACCACTTTCTGCGCCTTCCGGTAATGCAATTTTTTCAGTACTCTGCCCTACTGCGTTTCCAAAACCATTTGGTGATTCACTGTATTGTTTCGACGGCGGAAAACCGCTGATGTATTGCAACGGAGCACCCCAAAGCCCCGGAATCATATACACCACAAAGGACAGTACAATAATTCCTAAACTCAGTCTTCCGACAGAGATATGCGTAACAGGTGAGTCATGCAACAATTGGATCTTTCCAAATAAATAGAAAGCCAACACAGAGAATATAGCAATCCAAATGGCCAGGAATACTTCTCTTTCTAATAAATGCAATTGCAAAACCAGGTCGGCATTGCTTAAAAATTTAAAGGCCAAAGCCAATTCTAAAAAGCCTAAAACCACTTTAACCGAATTTAACCAGCCACCCGATTTTGGAAGCGAATTCATCCATCCCGGAAAAGCTGCAAATAAAGCAAACGGCAATGCAATGGCCAATGAAAACCCAAGCATTCCGACAATTGGCGCAATTCCTGCCTGACTTGCTGCCTGAACTAATAAGGTTCCGACAATTGGCCCTGTACATGAAAAAGAAACGACAGCTAATGCCAGTGCCATAAAGAAAATTCCGAAAGCTCCTCCAATTTCTGATTTCTGATCAATTTTGGTCAGCCATGAACTTGGCAGTACAATTTCGAAAGCACCTAAAAATGACAAAGCAAAAACCAATAAAAGCAGGAAGAAAACAATATTGAAAACTACGTTTGTGGCCAAAGCATTCAGCGCATCTGCTCCGAAAATAGCTGTAACCAAACTTCCCAAAATCACATAAATTACGATGATGAATATACCGTACATCATAGCATTTCTGATTCCTGCCGCTTTGTTTTTACTTTGTTTGGTAAAAAAACTAACCGTCATTGGGATCATCGGAAATACGCAAGGCGTAAACAAAGCCGCAAGACCTCCTAAAAAGCTGAAGAAAAATAATGTCCAAAGGCTTTCCTCAGGGGCTGTTTTTCCTGAAGAAGTTTTGTCTATTGAATTATTTAAAATTTCAGGAGTGTCTTTGCTGGCAGTGTTAACAGAATCTGTTGTGTTGTTTGTGGTATCTTGTTTAGTTATGGATTCATCTTTTGAAGGCGAATCAGTATTTTGTTGCTCTGTTACAGCACTTGCCGCTGCTTCGTTTTTAATTGGTATTTCGGATTTTTTAAAAGTAAATTTTACTTCTTTTTCTCCAGGAGGAAGACAGCTGTTCTCATTACAAACCATAAAAAATACTGACGCATTAATGGTAAAAGCGTCGGCAGTTTTACGTTCTATAGTCTGAGTGAAAACTGCTTTTTCTGCAAAATATTTAATTCGCATATTAAAAACAGGATCGTCAACTTCATGGCCCTCAGGCTCAGCTACAGAACCGATTGTTTTGTAGTTTTTAGACTTCGGAAAAGTAAAACTTGTTGGCGCTGGTCCGCCTGATGGAACGCTTTGAGAATAAATATGCCAGTTTTTATCAATTTTGGCAATTATACTCAAAGTATATTTGTTTTCTCCTATTTCTTTTACGGATGTTGTAAAGGAAACCGGATCGTAAATTTGGGCAGTAAGGTTACTTACCGCAAATAAAATTGCGATAAAAAGAAATAATTTTTTCATGATGTTAGAATGAAATACTAAAGTTGTTTTTTCAAGCCTTATTTAAAAATTTGTCAATCTTTGTGCCCTTCGACTCCGCTCAGGGTGACATTACGTTTATTTGATCTAAAAGATTTTTCGACAGATTGAACTGAATTCTAAACCTGTCAAGCTTTGTGCCCTTCTACTCCGCTTAGGATAACAGCAGTTCTTAGATTTTTTTGTCAGGCTGAGCGGAGTCGAAGCCCACGCTGCAACCTGACAATTGTTATTTTTTATAACGTACCAAAATCCATTTTGAAATATCGTCGAGAACTTCCGGGGCGAAAACTTCATCGAGTTCTTTAACTTCGTTTTGTGTACAGGTTTTGCAATGCTGGTACATGTGATTCAGTCCCGGATATATTTTGGTGGTAAGATCTTTGGTTTTCAGGTATTTTTTGAATGAATTGATGTTTTCAACCGCCGGAACCTGAATGTCTTTATCTCCATTTGCAACCATTACCGGAATGGTAATTTTTGGCAGATAATCTTCCGGGGTATAATGAATAGTATAACGATACCATTTTCTGTCAGCATCTTTTCCGTAGCGGTATAAGAAAGTCTGATCACGTCCGTCCCACAATTGAATTTCTTTTAAAGTTGTCGAATCCTGCTTTTGCATCCATTCTTTTAACTTTACTGTCATTTCAGGCTTAGCAGATTCTCCGTCTTTTGTATCGTAAACAATTTTAAACATGATGTTGTACATTTCCATTTGTTTGGCAATGACCTTATCCGAAAAATTATAGCTTTTAAGAATGGCTGTATTTTGAAGATTCAGCATTTCCAGTCCGCTTACTCCTACTCCGGATAAACTGATCATAAATTTTACATCTTTGTTTCTGGAAGCTACAATTGAAGCAATCATTCCGCCTTCGCTGTGACCAATTAAACCAATGTGTGAAGCATCAATTGTTTTATCACTTTTTAAATACGCAATTTCCTCCTCAATATCATCTGCGAAATCTCCGGTTGTGGCATTCTGAAAATCACCTGTCGTTTTGCCGAATCCCCTGTCGTCTACGCGAAGAGAAGCGATTCCGTTCTTTGCCAGATAATCCGCCAAAACAGTAAAAAATTCTCTTCCCATGTACGTATAATTGCGATCGTGTTGTCCCGTTCCTGAGATTAAAATTGCCAGCGGATATTTCTTTTTTCCTTGCGGAATTGTCAATGTCCCTCCATAAGTAAGTTTTGTTTTTTTGCCTAAAAAGGTCATATCAATAACCTGATACGGATATGGTTTTTTAGGATGCTGAGAAAAATAAAGAGGCTGTATTTCTTTTTCTTTCTTTAAAACAAATGCTGTATTTGGAATTGAATAATAGTTGAAAATTCCTGAAATTGCGCTTTTATCTTCATTGTATTTTCCTTTAAAAGAAATTCCATACATTTCATTTTTAAAAGATATACTATCTCCTTTTACAGTTGTGACTACTTTTTTATCGATATCTAATTCAGGCATTTTAACACTTAAAGAATCGGTTTTATATTTCGCCAAATCACCAGACAAAATAACCCTGTACGAATGATGCTGGCCCTGCCAGATAGTTTGTGAAAAACTAAAATGGCTGGTCATCATCATTAAGAAGCTTAAAAATCCTAAAAGATTTAAGTTTTCTTTCTTGCTTTTGTTAATTAGAGTTTTCATTATTTTTTATTCTCTGACTTTAAATGCTCGACAATGATTGAAATTTCATCTAACAATTCGCTTGGACTTCCAAAATAACCGTTTGACATCCAGCGTAATTTTCCGTTTTGGTCGATAATCATTTTCTCCGGGATCCCGGAAAACTTGAATGCTTTTGAGTATTGCTCATAAACTACATCCATTTTTCCTGTTTTAGGATTTTTCCCGTCGTAAAGTACATTAAAATCAAAACCTTTTTCTTTGATAAATGCCTGAGTCTGCTGTTTAAAATCTTTGATATATTCCTGTGTATCTACGAAATAGAATTTCACATTGTCATCGGCTTTATATTTATTTACTGCCATATTCATTCCCGGCATCGCACCTTTGCACGGTCCGCACCACATAGCCCAGAAATCAAGTACTACGATTTTTCCTTTTTGGTCAGCTAGTTTTACTTTTCCTCCTTTGCTGCTTTCTAATTCAAATCCAGCGATTGGAAGGTTAATTAATTCTGATATTACTTTCTTTTTATGTTCTTCGATATTACTCAGTGATTTCAGAGATTCCAAATAGGCATCAAAACCTGTTGCCACTCCGCCTTCTTTTAGATATATTTCTTTTAATGAAGCTAAAATTTCCGGTGTTACCTGATTTTGTTTTACCGCAAGTGCCATATAATTTTTAGCATCTGCTGTTTGCCCTTTTCTCAATAACATTCTGGTATAAACCTCGTTGTAAGTCGCATCGTTATAACCAAACAGAGGCTTAATTTTAGCTAAATATTTTTCTTCTACATCATAATTTTTAGTCGCTTCTGCCAATTTAGCATAAGTAAAATATTCTCTGCTCATCATTTGTAAAGCCTGCTCCTGCCATTCTTTTAATGATAATTTTCCGGCATACATTTTTGGCACAAACGTTAGTCTGTTTTCCATTTCCCCCATAATAATATCAGCATACTTCTTTAATGTTTCTATTGACGTTTTTTCAATTCCGTCATGATCCCTGTCAAAAGGAATGGACACTAAATGCCAGTGGTAATCCAGTAAGTTGCCAAAAGAAACTTTTTTAACACTATTTAAAGCATAATTGTAATCTTTATTGTTTACGATAAAGCCATACACAATTGATTTAACCATTTTATCATAAAACAAACTTTCAAAATCTGTGTAAACGTCTTCAAATTTATTTTGAGGAAAATTCTTCTCGAATTCCGTGTATGCTTTAACTTTTTTAGCAAAATCAACTTCCATAAATATGCCCTGAATCTGTTTGTCTCTTGCTAAAACTCCATAAGGATATTTGGTAACTAAAACCTTTTGAATAGAATCTGTAAAAACTTTGTCTGCTGGATTTTGCAATAAAGACAAAGTCTTCTGAATATCATATTGCGTTGTGTGATCCAGATTGCCATCCGCTAATAAACCTCGTAATTCTTTCTTAATTGCTGCAGACTGATCCTGACCAGATGAAAGTTGCTTTAGTTTTAACCCGTAATAAAATATCTTTTTACGAGATTCTGGATGATACTGCAATTCGTAATTTATCCACATTAAACCAACCTGATCAGCAATGTATGCACTGTCATGCACCACATTGGGTACTTCATTCTCAAAAGCCCTGCTTCTCAAAATTCCCCAGCCAGTGTAAGCTCCGGGAACTTGTGCAAACATATAAGCATTTGGAAACTTTTCTCCTTTGTCTACATTGGTATCCGATTTAAATACGCAATTTATAAAAGATGCATGAGCTGAAAGTTTCATTTTGGTTTCCCACTTTTTATCTCCGGCAGCTTTTAAAGTAACGTCGTTGGTAATCCATTTAAAATTATCATAAGTATACACTACCCCGTTTACATACATTGCATTGGCAAGTGGCCCGTTTGCGGCATTATAAGTTATGGTCACTTCGTCTCCCGGATTTGGATGCTCGGGAGAAAGAGTCAGTATTTTTGCAGGTGCATCCTGAGCAAATATGCTGGTTGTAACACTGAATAAAAATAAGATCAGTTTTAAATTTTTCATTTTTTTTTGAATTTAGTGCACTCAAAAAAAAAATTGAGTGCACATTTTTTAATTAACTTAATTATGGATTCTGTTGTAAGTTTGGGGCGTATTCAAAATAAATTGGGGCAAAAGGCATTTGGTAACGGTCACTGTTTGGGGCAAGTGTAAACGTTTGTCCTGCAAAAACATGCGTAATAGTTTTGGCAAATTCCGGTTCTTTGTTTAATCGTTTCAAATCAAACCATCTAAAACCACCAGATCCCATCAACTCTCTTCTTCTTTCTGCTAACACTTTGATTAAAGCATCTTTATTGTCTGTGGCAGTCATGGCAACATATTGTCCTGCTCTGAATCTTTTTTCTCTTAATTTATTGATTTCAGCCATTGCTAAGTTACCTGAACCAGCTCTTGCAAGGCATTCTGCTTTTATCAGCATCATTTCCGGTACAGTAGGTCCTGCATTTCTGCTTTCTCCTGTTAAACCTTCTTTGGCATACGTTCTTCCTATAGTATATTCTGAATTAAAATTGCTTGATGGCTGTGTAAAAAGCACATAACGCAAATCATTTGTGTCAAATGAGTTAATCAATTCATTACTTAGTGATAGAATTTGCGGTGCATAAGAGTAAGTGCCGTATCCATTCCATTTTGATAATATCAATTCTCTATCTAGTTTTCTTGACGGATAAGCCGCAAATTCATAATCTTCCAGATTGTTAAGTGTGCTTTGTAATGCCAGTGATTTCTCGGCATTTTCTAAAGCCAGCGGATAATTACGCATATACAAATAGGTTCTTGCCAAAAGTGCATATGCCGCTGCTCTGGATGGGAATGCCACATTGTTTCCTGAATTTACAGGCTTTAATCCTGAATTTACTGCATCATTAAGATCGCCAAGAATTACATCATAAGCATCCTTTACAGAACTTCTTTTGATATCATCTGAAACAGTTGGTGTTGTAAAAAGAACAATTCCCGGATCTGTAGCCGAAGTATTGGCATCATATGCTTTTCCAAAAGTATTTACCAAAGTCAAAAATATAAAAGCACGGTGTACTTCTGCTTCTCCTTTTATGGCCGCTTTTTCTGCAGCTGTACCGTTGGTGCTTTTCATTACTTCATTGATAACTATATTAACATTGTATAATGCATTATACAGACTATTCATATCATAATCTGTCTCTCCGTCAAAATAGACAACATCAGACCATTTATACAAATTAGTAAAAGGACGGTAATAATCACTTGCCGCTAATGCAGTGGTCTGGGCCTCATTCTGAAAACTGATATCATCTGATGGTATATCTACATTACCATAACTTTTGTCTAATGTATACGTATTGTTTAAAAGATATCGGTAGTTTGAGGTCTCTTCAGGTATTAGTTTCCCTTCGGTCTTTATATCTACATAATTATCACAGCTCAACACAATTGCTCCAAATCCTGCAATTGCGATGTATTTTAAAAATTTTTTCATCTTTAAAAAATTAAAAATTAACATTAAAACCAATTGAATACATAGCCATAGCAGGCAATTTCATGTTTACTCCCGTGTAAGGTAAAAAGTCAGGATCTAAACCGTCTTTGTTTTTTCTCCAGAAGAAACCAAGATTTCTAGCGGTGAAGTTTACCGAAGCTCCTCTTACAAAACCTCTGTCAATCAAGCCTGTCAAATCATATTTTAACGAAAGTTCTCTAAAACGAATGTGATCTCCCTGCATAATCTGATCTTCTCCATAAATATATCTCACATAGCTTAATCCTGTTGATCCCTGAATTCCTGGTACAGAAGTAGTCGCCTCATCACCCGGATTTCTCCATCTTTGATCGATATCTGTATTTAAATCGTATTGATTAAATCTTCCTTGTCTGTTTACATAACCTCCATAAGTTGGTTTAAATAATACATAATCAAACTTGTAAGTTGCCAAAATGTACAATGACAATTTTTTATAATTGAAAGTCTGGCTAAAACTTCCGTAATACGAAGGGATATTAGTTCCCATATATTTCATATCCTCAATATTTTTTAGAGAAGTAAAAGAATTTACAATATTACCGTCTTTATCATATACCTGAGTTCTTCCTGTTGCGTCTAATCCTGCCGATCTAAAAGCAAACACACTGTTTAAAGGATAACCTTGAATTGGCGGTGTTCCTCCTGAACCATTTAAATACTGGCTGAAATTTTGAAAACGAGAATCGGTAACTTCTGTCTTATTAAACGAAACTACAAGAGCCGAATTCCAAGAAAAATCTTTTGATTTAAGGATAGTTCCGTTTAAACTTAAATCGATTCCATGTCCTGCTAAAGTTGCTGCATTTTGTACCAGCATATTATTTGATACACCATAAAATGGTGATACCGGGAATTCTACAATTAAATCTTTGCTATCTTTTGTATAATATTCAACTGTACCATTTAGTCTGCTATTGAAGAGCGAGAAATCTAGTCCAAAGTTTAAAATCCCTGTTTTCTCCCAGCGCAAATTTGGATTTGCAGGCTGCGAGATAAAAGCATAAGGCTGCTGCGAAAAAGTATCTAAATCACTTAGACTTATGTTTGTAAAAGGAAAAACCTCTAAGTTGATATTTCCGTTAAATCCGTAACTCGCTCTGAAAGCTAAATTATTAACTAAATTTACGTCTTTAAGAAAAGATTCTTCTTTAATATTCCATTTTGCTCCTGTAGACCATAATGGTGTTCTTCTTAATTTTTTATCTACACCAAAATTGTTATAATCATCTAAACGCGCACTTCCTGTAAGGGTATATTTATTTTTGAAAGTATAACCCGCATTAGCATAATAAGATAAAAATCTTCTGTGAAAATCTTTATGCACATTACCGTTACTTACAGTGTAATTATATCCGTTTACATCTATATAATTTTTTGATGGGACATCTACAGAAGTCTGAGTTTTTGAGTTGTAGCCATACAGTGTTCTCGAATCCTGGGTTTCTCCTGTCTCTCTTGCTTCAATACCTCCCATAGCGTTAATTAAATGATCTTCACCAATAATACCATCATAATTTAATTGTCCTCTCATTGTAGAGCTGGTTTTTCCAAATCTATTACTTTGAAAAACTCCACCTAACGGAATTCCGTATACTAAATCGCCGTTACTGTTTATTGACGTAGCAGAATTGACCATATCACGAGCGTAATATGTATTTTCGTTATACATATTGTCATTTGATGAAGTTGAAGTTTCTACAGAATACGTACCAACAGCATCTAAACCTTTTAATAATGGAAATGTAGCAGAAATGGTAGCTCCAAAATTCTGCTCATCCATCGTTCTGTCCATATTATCTAATTCATCGATGTAATTGTACGTCCAAGGCAGATATCCTTTCTGCTCCAACGGAATCGTTTGTGCAGCATAATAACGACGGTAATAATCAACTGAGTTTCCATCATCTCCAACGATCTGATCGTAAGGCAGTAAAGTATTCAATGAAGTTCCTAAAGGAGAAAGTCCTAAACTATTTTCATTGTATTTAAAGATCGACCCTCTTAAACTGGTCGTCATTTTTACATAATTAAAAAGTTTAAAATCCTGATTAGACAATAAAGTCAAACGTTGTCCGTCATTTCCTTTTGCCTGAGTTTCTTCTTTAGAATACGATCCTGACATGAAATAAGAATAATCGTTTTCTGCTCCGCTAAAAGACAAATCATAATTTTGACTTGTTGAAGCCTGCAGCAAATACTGCTCTGCCTGACCGTAAGTATTTCGTTTACGTAAAACATCTAAACCGGCATCTCTCTGAGCCTGTGTTATTTGACCACGCTTGTACTGAAACATTAAATCCATTCCCTGGCTAACTGGCGTAGTCAGCATATATGTTACACTTGCCGGATCTGTAACCAGATTTTTATCTACAAATTCCTGCTCTAAATTTAAAACCTGAGAAGAATTCATCAATGGCAGTTTTGATAAAGAAGGTTTGTTAGAGAAACTATAATTTTGAGAAAAATTAATTCTGGTTTGTCCCTGTTTTCCTTTTTTGGTATTAATTACTATTACACCATTTGCTGCTCTTGCACCATAAATAGAAGCCGCTGCCGCATCTTTTAGAAAAGTAATTCTCTCTATATCATTTGGATTTATTGTTCTGATGTCCAACTCTGTAGGTGTTCCGTCAAGTACTATTAAGGGCATTGCATTGGATGTAGGCGATACTGTAGATTTTCCTCTAATGGCAACATTATAACTCCCTTTTCCCTGATTACTGCCAAATTTATTTTGATACACAAAAGTGTTGTCAGAATCCTGAATGTCCAGTTGCAGACCAGCAACCTGACCTTCTAGTCTGTGTAGTACGTTATTAACAGGAATTTTTTCTAAATCTTTTGCCGTAATTACCGCAAAAGAACCTGTAGAACGTTCTTTATCAATATTTTGATATCCTGTTGAAACTATCTTTACTTCATCCAGTTTGCTTACATCTTCCAGCATTATTGGATTGATAATCAAACTGTCCGAAACTGTAACTTCTAGTTTTTTGTATCCTAAATATTCAAAAACAAGAACATCTCCTTTGTGAGCCATAATTTCATAAGAACCGTCAAAATTGGTAACAGCGCCGTCTTTGGTACCTTTTACCCAAACCGATGCACCAAATAAATTTTCTTTTTTTGCATTGGTAACAACTCCTTTAATTTTTACTTTCTCCTCTATAGAAGAAGTGGTTACGGGTTTTCCTTTAGGATTTACCGCAATAACAATTAATTTCTTATTTACAAATTCTGCTTTATAATCATCACCTATTAATTCTTTGATCACGGCCATTACGTCAGCATTATTTACAGCTATATCTACTCTTCTTTGTGCATTAAAAACATCATCACTGTAGAAAAACTCAACATTGGTTTTTTTGGTGATGGCTTTTAAAACTGCAGAAACCGATTGGTTTTTTGCATTAATAGTTACCTTTTGCGAATATGCAAAAGCAACTATATTGAAAAAGAAGATGGATAATATTAGGGATTTCTTCATCAGGTCAAGAAATTTATCCCAAAGCGCGGATTTTACCCCACAATCTTTTGCGGATAGGTTTTTTTTCATACTTTTAAATGTTTTGGTTGGTTAATTGATTTCGAACTCTTTTTTTCGACTGGACAAATACTAGCCGGGAAATGGTGCAAACATTTTCCGGTTTTTTTTATTTACTTACGGTTACTTCATACGTTTGATTTACTTTGGTTATTTTATATTTAATATTTGATGTTTTACTAATAATATTCAAAAGATTAGCCAACGGTTCTTCTTTTAAAACTACTCCGGTAAATTTGATCTGCTCTAATGATTTTTGTTCGAAATTCACTTTGAAATCATACCATCTGGCCATTTTGGTCAAAATGCTTTTTAGATTTTCATTTTCAAAATAAAATTTGCCATCTTTCCATGAAGTATAAATTGCCGGGTCAACTTCAGCAATTTTTAAAGATGTTTTTCCGGAACGAGCCTGTTGTCCGGGTTTTAAAATAACCGCTTCGTCTTCTTTTCCGGTTTCTGCAACTTTTACTTTTCCTTCGACAAGTGTTGTTTCAAAATTCTGATCTTCGGTGTAAGCATTTACATTAAAATGAGTTCCCAAAACAGTTATATTTCCGGAGTTTGTGTTTACTGTAAACGGACTATTCGGATTTTTTGCTACCTCAAAATAAGCCTCTCCTTCTAAATCTACCATTCGTCTATCGCCAGTAAACTCTACCGGATACTTTAAAGAAGATTTAGAATTAAGCCATACTTTTGTACCATCGGGAAGTGCAATTTGAAAAGTTCTTCCATTCGGAACCATCAGGGTATTATAATATACTTTTCCTGCATCTAAACCATTATGATCTTCATATCGAATCTGTCCTTCCTTGTCTTTTGTAATCACAACATTTTCCTGACTCGCTACTACACCATTTTCCTGATTGTTTAAAACTACTTTTGAACCATCCGCAAGTGTAAGGATAATATCATTTTGGTTTCTGTTTGCAAGAACTACCTCGTTTTCACTACCCAAATCTGATGTTGCATTTTTGGTTCTGGTAAAATATCCAATTCCGATAAATAAAATTACAGCTGCCGCAATGGCATATTTGTAGTAAGGTTTTAAGCTTCTTTGAGGAGTAATATTTTCATTAATATTTTCCCATGCTCTGTTTAGATCGATATCCTGAGGCTGAAGATCGAGATGATAGTTTTTTTGTACTCTTTCAAAATATTCCCTGTTTGAGTCAGACTCATTGTACCATGCAGCAAAAACTGATTCTTCTTCGGGACTGAGAGTATCATTGATTTTCTTTATGATCAGATTAAATTCCATTTTGAGAATTCGTTTAAATTAACAATTACATGATGTAATTTGTAACTAAGACAATCTGATTCGATAAATGGGTGACAAAAGTTTAAGAAAAAATAAAGAAAAAATTAAATTTTAGAGAAAGCAGAATAATTTTCTTACTGTCTGATAGAAAGTAATGCCAAAATCACAACCAAAGACTGACTGATTTTAGTTTTTGCTCTCTGAAGCTGAGTTTTTACGGTATTCACAGAAATGCCCATCTCATCGGCAATTTCATTGTAACTGTAGTTTTCAATAAATTTCAGTTTAAAAACCTGCTGCATACTTTCGGGAAAAGTGGCAATAATTTTTAAAATCTGATTATAGAGAATGTTTTTTTCTTCCTCAGAAATCAAATCCAGGTCTTCATCCAAAATCAGCATAGAATTTAGATCTATTAAATTCAAATCGTCTGTAACTTTCACCGCTTTGAGGTAATTGAGGCATCGGTTACGAACCATTGCAAACAAATAAGCTTTTAGCGAGGTTTTAATTTCGATATTTTTTGCGTTTTCCCATAATGCAATAAAAACTTCCTGCACTATATCTTCACTTGCCTGCTGATCAAACAGAAAATTATTCGCATACAAAACCAGCCCTTTATAAAAATGATTAAAGACATTTTTATAAACAGTTTTATTTTGTTTTTGGAGCTCTTCTAAGGCAATGTTCATTTCCAAAATAAAAACTAAACGCTAATTAATTGTAAAAAAACAAAACTATATAAATTTAGGTTATCTTCAAATATCAATCAAATTTCTCTGAATACTATCAAAAAACTCAAGCTAAAAGAGCTCATATTTAATAAATAGTAAAAAAAGAAGATTTAAATTATTATAAAAAAAGAATATTAGTACTAATCTTACGCTGTTGAATCGTGTCCTAATCTAATACTTTTTTATCAAATAATTCTAAATCATCTGTGAGTGGTAAAGAATATACGTTGATTTGCCTAAATGCGATTCCTAAACCTGCACACATTAAACAAGTTTATCAAAATATGAGAGAAGACATTTGGAAATAACTGGAGTTGTTGAAACAGAATTCCGGACGGAAAAATTATTAAGGAATTTATAGAAAGAATAAGTTTGCTGTGGACAATAATATCTATAATTAATTGATCCTAACATACAGAGTAATTATCGCAACCAATTGAAGAAAGTTACTGATTTTTTGTGCCTCAGAATATCAGGCCATCAAAACCTTACCCGAATTTTGTTCAACCGAAATAAGATCCATTTCGAGTGTTTTTTTAATCAATGCTTTTAGACCGTCAAAGGTACTTGGTTTTACAGCATAAAATGAAGCACCAAGTTCAAATGCCCTGCTGACGCTCAGTGAACTGCTGCTGGTAGAAAGCATAATAATATTTACATTTTTAAAATTGGTATTGCTGTTTCTGATTTCCTGCAGACATTCAAAACCGCCTTTTCCGGGCATGTTTATGTCAAGGAAAATAATTTCTGGAAAGTTGGGAGAATGGAGTTTTAGGATATCCATAAGCTGTTGTCCGTCTTTTGCTTCAGTAACGTTTATTGACCTGTCAATTTCCAGAACAGCTTCAATAAAAAGCATTCTGTCATCTTCATCATCATCTGCCAAATAAATAGACTTTTTTATTTTGGTGCTTTCTGCCATTTAACTATACTTTCTGTTGGTAAAAACATAAGACAAGAATTTATGAATCTGCAAACATTTATACCCAAAGTATAAGCTTCTGAAAATCGATAAACAATCGAATTATATCCGTAGAACCGGTTAATAATCTCCAAAGATAATCATTCTAATTAAGAAAATCGCTATAAAAGCTCATTTAACACTATTTAATTGGTAGACATTTAACATTTAAAAAAATAATTTTAAGTTCACGTTTTCACAATTACTAATGCTAATTATGTAAAAATCAGTTTTAATTTCATAATGTTAAGCTATTTCTTACTTTCTAAATTTACTTTAGAGAAATTATACGGACTAAGATTAATTTCACAAAACAATGAGTAACATTATTTTACAAAAAAAAGATTCACTTTTCCCGATTGTTGGTATCGGTACAGTTGCTACAGCATTTGAAGTTTTACAAAAAGTCCTATCCGAAATCAAACCTGATTCAGGAATGGCCTACATTATTATGGAGGATTTAGATTATCCCCAATCACAAAACCTTGCTGGAATACTAGCTCAACATACCAAAATACCGGTTGTAGAAATTGTAAACGAAATTAGCCTTGAGCCCAATCATATCTATGTGGTTCCTGAAAATAATTTTTTAGTTACAGAAGACGGCACACTAAAACTGCAGCATAAAACCAGAAGCAGTCAGCCTAATAATTGTTTTGATTTGTTCTTTGATTCACTATCTTCAGTTTACAAAAGCTATACTGTAGGATTAATTATATCCGGAAACCCCCTGGACGGATGTGCCGGTCTTAAAAAAATCAAAGAAATGGGAGGTGCATCCCTTGCGGCTTTGCATAAAAAAGGACTCCCTCAAAATGCAGACAACACAGATTTTATAGATCATTTTTTAGCTCCTTCTCTAATCGCTTCTAAATTATCCGAAATTCAAAACTCATATTCAGTCAATCATGCTTATCAGGAAGATGAAGATATTCTAACTGATGAAGATGAATTTTTTAAACAAATTATTGATATCATTCATAAAAAAACCGGCACTGATTTTCACCATTATAAACATCCTACTCTTCGAAGACGAATTGCAAAAAGAATGGTAACCAAACACCAGGAATCTATTGAGGGTTACCTCAATTTACTTAAAAACAATACTGAGGAACAAAATGCATTGTTTCACGATATCCTTATTCCGGTTACTTATTTTTTTAGGGATGAACCTTTTTTAAATCATTTGTCGGATACTGTTTTTCCGGCATTGACAGAAAATCCGGATGCCGAAACTTTAAGAATTTGGTGTGCAGGCTGTTCGACTGGTGAAGAAGCTTATTCGCTGGCCATTTGTCTGGATGAGTACCTTCAGAAAACCAATAAATTACATGTAAAGGTACAGATCTTTGCCTCTGACATATCGAAACACTGCATTTCTAAAGCCCGTGCCGGTATATACTCCCAGCAGGATGTTAAAAATATCAGCAGTGAAAGGCTTCAAAAATATTTTATTAAACGAAACAGCGGTTACCATGTCAATAAAATCATACGTGACCATTGCGTTTTTGCTGTTCATGATTTAACTAAAGACGCTCCTTTTTCAAAAATAGATTTGATATCCTGTCGCAATGTTTTAATCTATTTTGATACTTTTTTACAAAACCGGGTTTTGACTTCTTTCCACTACGCCTTGAGAGAAAAAGGCTTTTTATTTCTGGGAAAATCAGAAGCGGCAAACAATGTCCCTGATTTATTTACTGTCATAGAAAAACAACAAAAAATCTATATCCGAAAAAAAAACAAACCCAAAAATGAGCCCCGGCACTTTGATTTTATCAATTCCATACAGCCCGAAAAAGACATTTCACTTCCTAAAACATATACCGCCGATTATAAAAAAATTGCTTCAGATATATTGCTGGAACAATATTCTCCCGCAGCCGTAATTATAAATGAAGAATTTGAAATTGTTCATTTCCATGGTGATACCAGTCCGTTTTTACAACCCGCATCAGGGAAACCAAGTTTTAATATTCTAAATATGGTTGGTGAGGAGATTGGTTTTGAACTGCATAATGCTATCCTGAAAACCCGAAATGAGAAAAAAAATTTCTCAGGAGGTGATGTTCCTGTAAAAAAACAAAACTTCCTGACTTCTTTTGAGGTTATTTTTCTTCCTTCATATCCTGATTTATTGCTGATTATTTTTTGTAAAAAAACCATTTTACATCACCAGCCTGTTTATACAGAACAAAACCCCAATGAAGAACTGGAAAAAGAATTAAATCAGCTTCGTGGCGATTTTAAAAGAGTAACCGAAGAACAACAGATCTACTTTGAAGAACTACAGACTACCAATGAAGAACTCCAGACTTCCAATGAGGAATTACTGAACAATACTGAGCAATTACAAATTAAAAACGAACAGCTCACAGCCTCAGCACAGGAACTTCGGTCTAATAATGAAGAACTTACCTGTGTAAACGATGAACTACAGGATCGCAGGGAAAAACTGGCTTTAATGCAGAATTTTTATGAATCAATTGTAAATACAATTCGAGAACCTTTGATTATAATTGATAAAAACACTGTGATAAAAAGTGCTAATCCTGCGTTTTATAAATATTTTAAAACTATTGAAGAAGAAACAGAAGGCTTTTCTATTTTTGAAATAGGCAACTCTCATTGGAATACTCCCGAATTTAAGGAATCAGTCCTGAAAAAATTAAGCCAACAGGAAATTGTAGAGAATTTTAAAATACAGTTTGATCTTGGCAACGGAGTAAAAAAAACCGTATTGCTAAACGCTTCCCCTATAATCAATTCTATTCCGGAAGGCATGATTTTGCTTGCTCTGGAAGACATTTCTGATCTGGAACAAAGCAATAATACTTTAGAAAATAAAAATCTGGAACTGATTAGTTATAGCAAACAACTGGAATCATTTACCGAAGCGGCGAGTCATACTTTACTTGAACCGGGACGCAAAATATATATGTTTGGCAAAAAAGTCCTGGATAGTGAAAAAACATTATCCGAATCAGGAAGACATAACCTGAAACGTTTACTGAGTTCAGCTGAAAACCTAAATCAGCTTGTTGAAGATGTTATTGATTATTCTAAAATTAATTTTACAGAAAAGAAATTTAAAAAAACAGACCTCAATATTGTGCTGAAAAGAGCACTCAGTGAATTGAAAAACATCATTAATTCCCAGAAAGCAGAAGTAATAACAGAAACACTTCCAACGCTCTCAATTATTCCTCATCAGATTCAGAAACTTTTTACACATCTGATAACCAATTCAATCAAATACACCAAAAAAGGCGAAACACCAAAAATTAAGATTAGCGCAGAAGTTCCGCTAGCGGAAGAAATAAGCAGCCTGGAGACTAATCCGTTTTTAAAATACATCAGACTGACAGTGACTGATAACGGCGTTGGATTTACCAAAGACTACGAGGCTCTTATTTTTAAACCTTTCTACAAATTACACAGCAACGACCAATTTTACGGAAGCGGATTGGGTCTGACTCTTGTCAAAAAAATAGTTATGAATCATCAGGGGTTCATCAGGATTTCGAGCAAGCCGGCTTTTGGCACCAGTGTTTTTATTTATCTGCCTGTTTAAATGATCTCCATAAAGTATTCAGGATTATTTATAAGATTTCTAAAAGCAAAAAGAACTTGCAGGAACATTGACCGATATAATTTATTTATAAACAAGTTTTGTGCTGTGTTAACTGAACTGAGGCTGTTAGCATTTTAAAAAAAACTATAGCAATATTGCATTTCCTAAAATTTGTAAATCTGCAGATAAACCATTTGAGTCAATGATAAGCAATGAGCAGAAAATTTCTGCTCTTTTTTTATGCCCGTTTGTGACTACTGTTTTGTATTTGATACACATTCATAAAAACACAAACACCAAAACACAATTAACTGTAAATTATATAATTAGATCGCATACAAACTATAAACTTTTGATGTTAGGCAAAGGTACATTTACAGATATAACAATTTAAAAATTTTACAATTATGAAAACTTCAAACGCACAAAAAAGCGCAGACAGTGCAAAAGTATCCGATAAAAAAGAAGCAGCTTCTAAAAGTGGCTCTAAAGATTCGGATTCAAAAACTAAAAGCTCAGATTCAAAAAAAGGATCAGCTGGCACTAAAAAATAACTTTTAAAGAAATAATATTATGATTTTAAATGAAAGAGAAAATTACCGTCCGGAGGATGAGTATTTTCAAGACGAAGAAAACCAAAATGAAGAAGAAGGTATTGATGCGCCACCGGCTGACCATTCGCTAAGCGATAACGCAGAACCTGACTACGGAGATGATTTTTCAAACCAGAAACCAAATGAGAATCCGGATGACAATGTATTGGATGAAGAGGAGGATTTAGATGAGGAAGACTTAGAAGACGAGGATTTGGAGAATGAGGAGGATGAGGACAACTTCGATAAGGAAGATTTAGAAGATGAAGAATATACAGATCCTAATCGACAGTTATAATCATAAACAGAAACCGTCCGGACTGATCCGGACGGTTTCTTATAAAATTTTACTTTTGTTTCTCCATTTCAGCCGATACTCTTCATTCGATTTTTCAAGAGACCAATAATCAATAACCGAATTGATTACCTGTTTGAATTTATCCTCGTTGCAAGGTGTTATAAAATAACTTTTCGGAGGGCTTGAATACGTGTCAATTACAAAAAACTGGGTAAATAATATCGAAAAGAAAAGACATGGGCATTTCATTTTCAGACACATATCTTTACTATAATTTGATTTTATACTGTTTTCGCCAAAGTGAAGTACATTAGAAAAAAGCAAAAAAGGCATTATCTTTTTAGAAACGATATGATTTCGGGCTTCTAAAAAAGTATTAAAACAAAGAAGGCTGTTTTTTAATCCTAAATCTGAGATAATGTGCTCAAATAGACTTCGATTTTCTTTATTTTCTTCGATAAGTAATATGGGTCCTTTTTTATTCATGATTTACTAATCGTTTTTTAATTGATATTTTACAGAATATTCTTAATTCAAATTTTCTGTTTTTTAGAGTCTTATATTTATAGAATTTTATCAAATACTTATATAATTCCCATACTCAATATGACTTCTTTATGTTTGTGAATATTTTTTTAAAACATAAAAAATTGACAAACAGCAAGATATACTTTTAAACTAAATACTATAGACATATTTGCACTAAAGTCAGAAATACATCCTGGTATATTTGCTCCAAATGATAATACGTGATTAAGAGCTTTTTTAACATGTGAATTCTATAACAAATCTCTGCAATTATATAATCATAAAATTAAGCGCTTTTTTAATTTGTAACTATAGATAAAACTTATCTCACAAAAAGCAAAATGTTATGAATAATGTATTACTTAAAATTGTTGCAATCGTTTTTTTTATATCTGTTACAGGGTACAGCTGCTCCCCTCATTGCGATGATGAAGATTACACCAGAGATCAAAAAGAAGCTGCACTACACAAAACGGATTCTATTTATACTCCAAAATTTGATTAATATTTTCTAGGCGTAACACCTTTCTTTTCCGCTGATTCTGTAAACAAAATTTTTATGCTGGATATGGTTTTGATTTTGTAAATCACTCCACATCAAAACAAAAAAATGTTCCTCAATTCCAACATTTTAAAAAATAACATTCTATTTTCGTAAATGATTACAAAAAGTAACGATTTACGAAATAACTAATATATGACTTACCAACCAGCAGCAAACCGATACGAGCAAATGCAATATCGCAGATGTGGGAACTCAGGACTTAAACTTTCTGCTTTTTCACTGGGTCTTTGGCATAACTTCGGACTTAACAGCGATTTTGAAAACAGCCGAAACCTTATCAAAACCGCTTTTGATACCGGAATTACCCATTTTGACCTTGCCAATAATTACGGTCCGCCACCCGGATCTGCAGAAGAATGCATGGGAAAAATTTTAAAACTGGATTTTAAAAACCACAGGGACGAAATGATTATTTCCTCTAAAGCGGGCTACACCATGTGGGACGGCCCTTATGGTGACTGGGGATCAAAAAAATATCTGGTTTCCAGCTTAGACCAGAGTTTAAAAAGAATGGATTTGGACTATGTGGATATTTTTTACCACCACAGACCCGATCCCGAAACGCCTCTTGAAGAAACCATGGCAGCATTGAATTTAATTGTACAGCAGGGAAAAGCTTTGTATGTTGGAATCTCAAATTACCGCCCTGCAGAAGCTGAAAAGGCATTTAAATTACTGAAAGAAATGGGCACTCCGTGTCTGATACACCAACCAAAATACTCCATGTTTGAACGCTGGGTCGAGGACGGACTTCTGGATCTATTAGAAAAAGAGCAGGTGGGTTGTATTCCGTTTTCACCATTGGCACAAGGATTACTAACCGATAAATATTTAAACGGAATTCCGGCAGATTCAAGAGTAGCTACCAGCGGCCAGTTTTTAAAAGCAGATCATATTACTCCAGAAACTGTAACCAAAATCAAAGCATTAAATACTATAGCAGAAGAGAGAGATCAAAAATTAGCACAAATGGCACTGGCCTGGATTTTACGCGATCAAAGAGTGACTTCGGTATTAATCGGTTCGAGTAAACCTGAACAGATTACAGATTCTGTCAAAGCTTTGAAAAATAACACTTTCAGCAAAGAAGAATTAGACAAAATTAACCTGATTTTAAAATAAAGAATAAAATATTGCCTGATGAAAATGCAGTTCCGACAGAGCTGCATTTTTTATTCACTAGCAATATCAAAATTCAACAACATAGAACCCCGAAATTTTTATTTTTTATAAACATTTCTTAAAAAAGGCTTTACTTCTTATTTCCAAGATACGATATCCTCAATAATAAGAAGACTAAACCTACAATATAACAAAGCTAGTTTTGCATTTGATTAAATCATCGGCAAAACTGAGGTGCTTATTTTTGAGATCTTATAATATTGAAGGATAAAATTGGCAAAATAGCATTTTTGAATCATTTTTTTATATAAAACATACAGCTTTAAAAAAAAATAAATAATATTGCCTATCCGAAACAAATTAAATACCATGTTGTTAAATCCCGGTTTTGATGAAAACAAACTTCTCCAGGAATTATCTGAGGGAAGCGAACCGGCGTTTACTATTTTATACAATCGCTATAAAAATGGTGTTTATTCAACCGCTTTAAAAATTACAAGGTCAAAAATTTTAGCTGAAGAAGTGGTTCAGGATGTGTTTTTAAAAATTTGGCAAAATCAACAAAATTTGGCTGATATAGTCAATTTCGAGAATTATCTTTTTATCATCTCCCGCAATCATATTTTTGATATGATTAAAAAAGTAGCCAGAGAAACCTCTTTGCCGGTTGAACTTACTTATAAAAACACAACTTCTGAGGATACCGACACTGCCGTAAAAGACGATCAGTACAATATTATTTTGAACCAGATTGTAGAACAGCTTCCGCCTCAACAGCAAAAAGTCTATAAAATGGCTAAACTGGAAGGTTTAAGTCATCAAAAAATTGGAGAAGACTTAGGAATCTCTACAGACACGGTAAAAAAACACATGGCACAAGCCTTAAAATTTGTACGCCACAGAATTTCTCCTTACATGAATATGTTCATGACAATTCTTTTATTTTTCAGAGCTTAATTTTAAAGCTTTTCTTTCAAAACAACCCTTCGGATTATTTTTTTACGTTTTTTTTACATTTTTTTTACTTTCGACTACTCCCTCCCCTTTTTTCAATCGTCTTTATAATAAAGATCACTATTTAATTGGCTTTGCCCCAAAATAAACAGGGTCTTAAGAAATAAATTTTAAACAGCCCCAGGTTTACTATTTACCACCTATTATTAACTTATTTAATTTCAAATCGAATGCAAGAAAAAATATTTGAAGAATTATTTGAAAATTATTTGCAAAAGAGGCTGTCAGAAGTTGAAGAACAAAAACTGATGGAACTTATTCGAAATGGTGAATATGATGATTTCATAAAAGAAAAAATTCATGTCATGCTCAAGGAAAATACCGGATCTGAAGTAATGGGTAACGAAGAGAGTGCCTATATTTTGAGATGTATTTTGTCTGAACCTAATACTAACAGAGAAGTAATCAGATTAGAACCGGAAAAAAGAAACAGAAAAAAAGTGCTCCGTGTAATCTTTGCTGCAGCGAGCATTATAGCTTTAATCGCTATTGGCAACAGTTTGTTTTTTAAACAAAAAACTTCAATTGCAACTCCTGTAATGAAGCAGCCTGTAATTGCAGAAAATACTTCGGTAGATTTTAGCGGCAAACAATTGATTCATCTGCCGGACGGAAGTACCGTTCTTTTAAATGATAACAGTAGCTTAAAATACGATCAGAATTCTTTTAATAACAAAACCCGTGAAGTAACACTTACCGGAGAAGCTTTTTTTGATATTAAAAGAAACGAAACAAAACCGTTTATCGTACATACGGGCAAAGTACAAACCAAAGTTTTGGGTACAGCCTTTAACATTAATACACACAATTCTTCAAACAATATTGAAGTCACAGTTACAAGAGGTAAAGTTCAGGTTGGAGATGATCAGAAAATATACGGTATCATAACTCCGAATGAGCAGATTAAAGTCAATAAAAACACGCTCAGTTTTGAACAGAACAAGATTACAGCTTCAATTGTTACTGAGTGGAAAAGCAATTACCTGATTCTGGATGATATTAATATGGAAGAAGCAGTTGCCTTAATTTCTCAGAAATACAAAGTACAGATTTCATTGGCAAACGAAAAGATTAAAAATTGCAGAATAACAGCCAGTTTCTTAAATGATGAAGATTTGGATCATGTCCTAAAAGTTATCAGCAGTGTTATTGAAACCGAGTATCGTTACAACAAAGCCGGGACGATTATTCTGGACGGAAAAGGCTGTGAATAAATAAAAAAACAAAAGGCTGACTAAACCTCCTACTTTAGAAAGCTTTAAAATAAATATTAACCTTAAAACCAAGCTATAAGAATAAATAAAAAAGCCATCCAGCTCCTACACCAGATGGCCCAAATTTTTAATAATTAAAACCAGTAACCATTAAAAACAAGCAAATTTATGAAATTACGCTGTAAAACAACCATGTTTGACAGGGAAAAGAAATCTGCCTTTTTCCATTTGTCAAAAAAAACACTTATGATCATGCGAATCAGTCTATTCCACATTTTCTTACTGACCTGTGGCACTCATATGGTCTTTGCTACCGAAATGAGCGGTCAAAATTTAGAATCGATATCTGTTGACATTGAACTTCATAATCAGGATATTAAAACTTTATTTAAAACAATAGAAAATAAAACGGGATTACTGTTTGCTTATCAGCCGCAAATCATAAAAGATTTTCCAAAAGTCACTACAACCGGAGGGCGCAGAAGTGTGAGTGCAATTTTGAATTCTGTATTTCAGGGCAGTAATCTGGTCTATAAACAGGTAGACAAAAATGTTATAATTTATAAAAAAGAAAGTACTGCTTTAAATAATAAAAAAGAAGAAGCTAATTATTATTTAAGCGGAAAAATTTTAGATGAAAATGGTTACCCATTACCAGGTGTAAGTGTTTTATTAGTAGGCAGTAATAAACACGGCATCTCTGATTTCGATGGTCAGTTTTCTATCGAATTACCAACAGGAAAACATCTACTTAGAATATCCTATTTAGGGTATAAAACACAAGAAATTACGGTTGAGAACCAGACCACAGTGACCATAAAAATGCAACCCGATTTAGCTAAACTGGATGAAATTGTAGTAATTGGTTATGGGACAACTACCAAAAGAACAACTACAGGATCTGTAGTAAAAATTACTGCTGAAGATATCGAAAAACAGCCAATAACTAACATTTTACAAAGTTTACAGGGAAGAACGCCTGGTGTATTTGTATCTCAAACATCAGGTTACGCAGGATCAGACATGAATATTAGTATTCGTGGCCGAAATTTTATTGCCGGAGACAACCTGCCTTTTTATATCATAGATGGAATTCCTTATATAGGCGATGATTTAAAGGAGCAGGCGCAAAAAGATGAGGGTGCTCAAAATATGAGCGTTGTTAGAGGAGCGCAAAAAAGAACAAGCCCTTTAAACATTCTTAATCCAAATGATATAGAAAGTATCGAAATCCTAAAAGATGCGGATGCTACGGCAATTTACGGATCAAGAGGTGCGAATGGTGTTGTGCTTATCACAACCAAAAAAGGAAAGGCAGGAAAAACAGAGTTTACTGTAACCACAAACTCAGGAGTTTCTGAAGTAGCACATATGATCAAAACATTAGATACCCCTACTTACCTGAATATGCTGCAAACTGCATTAAACAATGGTGGTGCTGTAGCTGATGTGGATAGTAATGGTATTGCTATTACAGACTGGGATCCAAATGCATATACAAACTGGCAGGAAAAACTCATAGGTGGTACAGCAAATTTCAATAATTATTCGGGCTCATTAAAAGGGGGAAATGATACAACAAATTTTCTTTTAAGTGCCGCTTACCATAAAGAAACTACAGTTGTACCAGGGGATTTCAGCTACGATAAATTCTCTACTAACTTTAATGTGAATCACAGCACACTCGATAAAAAATTAAAAATAGGAGCATCTGTTCTTTTCTCTACAGACCATAACCAGCTTCCCTTTTTTGATATTACCAGTTATGCAATAGGTACTGCACCAAACCGTCCGTTGTACAATGCAGATGGCAGTTATTACTGGTCTCCGGATTATTTTAGTGATATTAACCCGCTTGCAGCTTTAGGTAAAAGAGTTGATGATAAAGGAACTAACTTAATTACAAGTGTAAGCCTTCAGTATGAAATTGCAAAAGGACTTTCTATTAAAACAGATTTGGGGTACGGGAGAGCTCAAATGCTTACCAAGCAGTATATGCCTGCATCTGCCAGTAACCACGTGTATGATGAAGCAAATGGATATGATACATCAAGATCTTATACTACTTCAACAAATAACACCAACAATTTTACTATAGACCCTCAGCTTAATTATACAACCCAATTATGGAAAGGTAATCTTACTGCGCTTGTTGGAGGTTCCTGGCAGGACAGAAAAGCAGAAATGCCGACTTATATAAACGCTTCCCAATATTCTGCAGATAATTTAATTGGTAATATAGGAGCTGCAGAAACAATCTCTGCGTCTAATGCAAGCTCAGAATACAAATACATTTCTCTTTTCAGCAGACTTAATTATAATATTGAAAATAAATACATTCTGAATGTGAACTTCAGAAGAGATGGTTCTTCTAAATTTGGAGCTAATAACCGTTTTGGAAATTTTGGTTCTGTTGGAGGTGCCTGGATTTTTACCGAAGAAAAGTTTTTAAAAGACAACTCATGGTTAAGTTTTGGTAAAATCCGTTCCAGCTATGGAGAAATCGGAAGCGACGAAATTGGTAATTATAGATATGCTGATACCTTCGATACTCGTACTTATGGTGTTGGAAATGCTTCTATGGCTGCAACCAGAATTGCCAATCCAAATATAAAATGGGGACTTACTAAAAAATTTGAAGCAGCATTAGACTTAAGCTTCCTTAACGACCGTATATCTTTTACGGCTGCTTATTACAAAAATACTTCCAGTAATCAATTAGTAGATTATACACTTAGTCCACAAACAGGATTTGCAGCTTATACCGCTAATTTACCGGCTGAAGTTGAAAATCAGGGATGGGAGTTTACCCTTGCAACAACAAACATCCGTACCAAAGACTTCACCTGGTCAACTTCTTTTAATATTTCGACCAACTCAAATAAATTGGCAAAATTTGATGGTATTGAATTTACCAGTTATTACTCTCAATATGTTGTTGGCAGACCTTTAAACAGCAGATATCTATATACTTACACAGGTCATGTAAACGGAGAACCTCAATTTAAAGATGTAAACGGTGATGGAAACATTTCCTCTAGATTAGCAGATACCGGAAGAGGTGACAGAGAATATTACGGCCCATCATATCCAAAATATTATGGAGGTATCTCAAATACAATTAGTTATAAAGCATTCACGCTTGACTTTCTATTTCAGTTCGTAAAACAGGAAGGTACTACTTTACTGGCATCTCAAGGAGCACAACCAGGATACCCTTACAGTACAGCTAATTTTCAGGTGGATGAATATAATGATTACTTAGCAGCAGGAAATGTTTTAAGTTCAAATTATCAGGATTTTTTCTTTGATTATATGGGATCAAATGCAACTATCATAGATGCATCGTATATAAAACTTAAAAATGTGAATATTGCTTATCAGATTCCTTTAAATGAAGGTACTAAGAAATACATACAAGCCATCCGTCTTTCACTTCAGGGCCAGAATTTAGTAACATTTACGAAATACAAAGGACTTGACCCTGAAACACAAGGCTTGGCATTGCCTCCATTACGAACCATCACTTTTGGAACTCAGTTTACATTTTAATTCTACACATCATGAAAAATATTTCAACTAAATATATCTATATATTTTCGTTTCTTCTTTTAACAGGACTTACAGGCTGTGAAGATATGCTTGACGTTGACCTTCCTGTTAACGAATTATCATCTGAAACTGTATATGTTTCAGACCCAACTGCTGAAGCAGCTGTCAACGGAATTTACGAAAGTATGGTTACCAGCGTTTATTACGATAATTTGCATAGAATTCTTGGACAGACATCTGATGAGTTAGTCCCCCGAACCGGTATTGCAAATGTTTACAGTTCTAATGAAATTCCGGATACCGATGGAACTATAGGCTCTATGTGGGCACAATTGTACAAAACAATTTATAATGCCAACAATGTTATTGAAGGAGTTACTAAAAGCACTACGCTTAATCCTGTAAAAAGTAAACAATGGATTGCTGAAGCAAAATTTCTACGAGCATATTGTCATTTTTATCTGACTAATCTTTGGGGAAATGTACCTTTAATATTGACTACAGATTTAGACGCAACAGCTTTAGCTCCACAATCTTCTCAGGAAACTGTTTACACCCAGATTTTGCTTGATTTGACCGATGCCACAAAAGATTTACCAACGAATTACAACAATTATAATAACGGTGAAAGAATAAGAGCTACAAAATGGGCTGCAGAAGCATTATTAGCAAGAGTAAATCTTTACTTAGGAAGATGGAGCGAAGCAGATACTCATGCATCTGCCGTAATAAATGAGACCGGTACCTACAAAATAATTACCGGATTGACAGATTCCAATAATCCATTTATTGCAGATAATGATGAAGCTATACTTCAGATACCTTATTATAATGTTAATTATACTTATGAAGGAACTGCTGTATTTGGAACTGGCGGGACTAATTTACTAAGAAAAGGAAATGCCCTTTTTGAAGCAGGTGATGATCGAAAAACAAAATGGACAATTGATATCCGAGACAGAGTAACTAATGCTTTTATAGGCATAGCGCCAAGAAAATATAAAGCTAATTTTGGACAATCTATCAACGAACGCTCAACTGTACTCAGACTGGCAGAACTTTATTTGATAAGAGCCGAAGCAAGGGTGAAATTAAATAATATTACCGGCGCACAACAGGATATTGATGTTATCAGAAACAGGGCTTTATTAGGCAATACTACATTAACAGACTCCAATCAACTTCTTGAATTAATTGCTCTGGAAAGAGAAAGAGAACTCTTTGCAGAAAATGGCCACAGATGGCTGGATCTTAAAAGAAGCGGTAACATTGATCAGATTCTTGGATCAGTTAGCGGAAAAATCTGGAAAAGTACTGACAGTCTTTATCCAATTCCGGAATCAGCTATCCGATCTAATCCTTCCTTAATTCCAAATCCGGGATACTAACTAATTTAAATAATTTACTCAGGAATGTTTTATAAAAAAAGCATTCCTGAGATTTTAAAAACACTATGGAAACAACAATTGTAAGAGTTGAGGGCTTGTCGCATCAATACAGTAAGGATTGGGCAATACAAAATATAAATTTTGAAATCAAAGAAAACAGGATTCTGGGACTTCTGGGCTCTAATGGTGCCGGAAAATCGACTACCATGAATATCCTTTGCGGGGTTTTAAACCAGACTCACGGAAATATATTTATTGACGGAATTAACCTGAAAGAAAATCCGGTCGAAGCCAAAAAACTAATTGGTTTTTTACCACAAACGCCACCACTTCACCTCGATTTAACGGTAGATGAATATTTGATTCACTGTGCGCAGCTACGACTGGTTAAAAAAGAAGACCTGAGAAATGCAGTCGAAAAAGCCAAAGAAAAATGCGGCATTTCGCATTTCAGCCACCGATTGATTAAAAACTTATCCGGAGGTTACAGACAACGTGTGGGAATTGCACAGGCTATTATTCACGAGCCAAAACTGGTGGTTTTAGATGAGCCAACCAACGGACTGGATCCAAATCAGATTTTAGAGGTACGAAATTTAATTAAAAAAATTGCTCAGGATAAAGCCGTAATATTCTCCTCTCACATTCTTTCTGAAGTTCAGGCTACATGTCAGGATATCCGAATGATTGAAAACGGACACATGGTTTTTGCTGATACACTCGATGCTTTTAATAATTACATCGAAGCCGATAAATTAACCGCAAGTTTTGAAAATCCGCCAACAATCGAGGCACTAACCGCTATCGAAGAAGTTACAGAAGCAGTTTATCTTTCTCCTAAAAAAGTACAGATTACTTTTAAAGGAACACAGGAAGTTGCTGAAAAAATTGTAGCTCAGAGCGTTACCAGTAATTGGAAATTACGTGAAATTCAGTTCGAAAAAGTCTCTCTTGATGAAATTTTTGCCCAATTATCTAAAAAAGCACCTTCAAAAAACGCTATCCTTTCTTAAAAAACAAACAAATGAAAACAATATACAGAATTGCTAAAACAGAACTCAACACCATGTTTTATTCGCCGGTGGCATGGGTTGTTTTAGTCATATTTTCTATCCAGTCCAGCTGGAAATTTTTTAACACAGTTGAACGTTTTGAAAAAGCACAAAAAATTGGGGAAGGAATGCATAACCTTACCCAAACCGTCTTTTCCGGATTCAGCGGATTGTATACTGAAATGCAGGAGTATCTGTATTTGTATATCCCTCTATTGACCATGGGTTTAGTAAGCCGTGAAATAAATAGCGGTTCTATCAAACTTTTACTTTCTTCGCCAATCAAAATCAAGGAAATTGTATTAGGAAAATATCTGGCTATTGCTGTCTACTGCTTATTATTTATTGCCATTTTGGGACTGCAGGTTGGAATTGCTTATTTTTCTATAGAGAACCTTGATTTTAAATTTGCTTTTTCAGGGCTTATCGGTCTGTATTTACTGGTTTGCACCTATGCAGCGATTGGACTTTTTATGTCCTGTCTTACTTCCTATCAGGTTGTCGCCGCTATTAGTACTCTGGTAGTTTTGGCCGGTTTAAACTTTATTGGCAAATTATGGCAGGATGTCGAATATGTAAAAGACATTACCTATTTTCTCTCAATAGCAGGACGTGCAAACGAAATGCTTGGAGGACAGATCATCAGCAAAGACGTATTGTATTTCCTATTGGTAAGCGGTCTGTTTATTGTATTGAGTATATATAAATTACAAACCGGAAGAGATGCGCAAACTATTTCGAAAAGAGTTTTAAAATATACATTATTAATCTCCATCGTTTTGTCACTTGGATACGTTACATCAAGAGCTCCTCTTACGCTATATCATGATATGACCCGCACAAAAGACAGAACTCTTACCAAAACCAGTTTAGATATTGTCAAGAAAATGGAGGGGCCAATTAAGATTACGACTTATGTGAATCTTCTGGATATCAATTATTATGTAGCCATGCCTTATTCGCAAAACCAGGATATCGCCAGTTTTGAACAATACACCCGCTTTTTGCCTCAAATAGAGATGGAATACATATACTATTATGATACCTCTACCAATACAGCGCTGTATGCTCAAAATCCTGGATTGAATGACAAACAGCTTGCCGAAAAAATGGTAGAATCACAAGATCTGAAGCTAAAAAAATTATATACTCCTGCAGAAATTAAAAAAATTATTGACCTGGGGCCAGAGCAAAACCGCGTAGTGAGAACGGTAGAGTACAACGGACAGAAAACATTTTTAAGAATGTATGATGATTTATTTAAAGCCCCTTCTGAAAAAGAAATCTCAGCAGCCTTAAAACGTTTAATTGTTACTGCTCCAAAAATTGTTTTTGCAACCGGAAACATGGAACGCAGCGTTGACAAAATCGGAGATAAAAATTACAAGACTGGTTTTAATGAAATTACATTCAGATACTCTTTAATCAATCAGGGCTTTGATGTTGCTTCTGTTGATATCAATGCGCAGAATATCCCTGAACAAACTTCTGTTTTAATAATTGCCGACCCAAAAACACAGTTGAGCCAGGGTGCTGTTGACAGAATCAATACCTATATCGATCAGGGGAAAAACATAGTTCTTTTGGGAGAGCCAGAAACGAATTCGGCTTTGGCTGCAGTTACAGACAAATTAGGTATTCAATTTACGAAACAGGCATTGGTTCAGGAAAGTGAAATCAATTCTCCGGATTATTTAGTTACTGAACTTCAAAGAAATGTAGATCCAACTTTAATTAAATTCAGCCCTAATCCAAATAATAATCCTATCCCGTTTTTAGGAAGTAGCGGTATCAAAACAGTTAAAGATACAGGATTTAAAGTGACACCACTGTTAAAAACCAACAATCAGCCGGCTTGGGAAGCCCAAACCGGAATCACTTCTGTTTCTGAAGATTTGAAAAAACAGACTTCTGTAAAAGCTGTTCCCTTGGTAGTAGCTTTAACGAGAAATGTAAAGGGTAAATCACAAAAAATAATTGTTGCCGGCGATGCTGATTTTATGGGTAATGCCGAATTAAGCCGTGGCGGATCAGGAACATTTCAGTTTGTAACTGATATTTTCAGTTGGTTCACTAATTACGAATTCCCAATTGATACAACACGCCCTGAAAACACTGATAAAAAGTTAACTATAACAGCAAATCAGGTTTTCATCAGTAAAATTGTTTTCATCGGACTATTTCCTTTGTTGATTGTATTAAGTGGTGCTTTTATTCTAATCAGAAGAAACAGAAGATAAAAATCACACCAATGGAGTCGTTAAAAATGATTTTCGATCTGCTTTTTTGTCCCCCAATCAAAAAACATTTGAATAGATTTTTTAACGACAACCATTGGATAAAAATAAAAAAAATGACTAAAAAAAATATCCTTTTTGGGATGCTGCTGCTGTCTTTTCATGGAGCTTTTTCCCAGTTCAAAACCACGATTCCGCTGGATAAAAATGTTACAACCGGAAAATTAAAAAACGGTTTAACGTATTATATTTTGCATAACGAAGAACCAAAAGACAGAGCCAGTTTTTACTTCGTGCAAAATGTGGGTGCTATTCTGGAAGATGACAATCAAAACGGACTGGCACATTTTCTGGAACACATGGCGTTTAACGGAACTGAGCATTTTAAAGGCAAGGGCATCATCAAAATGCTGGAAAAAAACGGAGTCACTTTTGGTAAAGACATTAATGCTTACACCGCTCAGGACGAAACCGTTTACAACATCAGTACAGTTCCGGTTACCAATGAAAAACTGATTGATTCTACCCTCTGGGTTTTACACGACTGGTCCGGATCTTTATCTTTAACCAATGAAGAAATTGATGCTGAAAGAGGTGTAATCCGTGAAGAATGGAGAACCAGACGTACAAGCGGTTTTCGCTTAAAAATGCAGACGGATCAGGTTTTATACAAAAATTCGAAATACAGCAAAAGAGATGTAATTGGCGATTTGAACATCATCAACAATTTTAAATATGCCGAATTAAGAAACTATTATAAAAAATGGTACAGACCCGATTTACAGGCGGTAATCATTGTGGGTGATATTGATGTAAAGGCCATGGAGCAAAAAGTAAAAACGATTTTTTCGGGTATTCCTTTAGCCAAAAAAGCAGCCGCCAGAACGTATGAAGCAATTCCGAAGCACGATGAATTGTATTTTGGAACCGCTTCCGATAAAGAAGCCTCATCAACAGCCATTACACTGAAATATGTTTTTGATGAGCCACTGGTAAATGACACTACTGTAACCCGCAAAAATGTTCTAAACTCTTTTTACACCAGTATTCTGAACAATCGTTTTAAAGAATTACTTTTAAAGAATCAAGGCTCTGCTTTAAGCTTAAAAACATATTTTGAGCCAATTTCAAGACTTAGCAATTCGTTTAACATTGTGGCTTTAGCCAAAAAAGAAAAAACAATCGAGGCTTTTGAAGAAGCGTATACAGAAACAGAACGTATCAAACGTTTTGGCGCTGTCCAGTCTGAATTAGACCGAACCAAGAAACTTTTTATCAGTTCGTATGATGATTTTCTAAGCAACAAAAATAAAGTCGATAACGAAAGCTGGGCCGATAAACTGACCAATTATTTCCTGAAAGCAAAACCTTTTCTTTCTGCTGATGATGATTACAAATTAATTGTCGGAATCATTAAAAGTATCACTTTAGAAGAGTTGAACGCTTACGCAAAAACAATCCAGAGACCAACCAATCAGGTAGTTTTGGTAACGGGTCCCGAGGATGATAAAAATAATTTTCCGACCAAAGAAGCTGTTGTTAATGTAATGAAGAAGGTCGAAAGCAAAACTTTAGAACCTTACACCAAAAAAGAAAATAACGCTCCTTTGATTGAAAAAGAATTAAAACCTGCTGCCATCAAAAAAACATTTGATGTTGCCGGAGTAAAGGATGCTAAAGGTTATATTTTAGAAAACGATGCCAAAATAATTGTACTTCCAACGACTTATTCTCAGGATCAGGTTGTTTTCTCTGCTTTTTCAAAAGGAGGCAAATCTTTAGTAAAAACAGAGGATTTAACCTCTGCAGAAATTGCAACCACACTGGCAAGATCTTCCGGTTTAGGAAATTTTGACAATATTGGTTTAAAAGAAAAACTAACCGGAAAAGTAGCGCAGTCAGCTCCTTTTATTGGTGATGAAACACAGGGATTTCAGGGAAGTTCAAACAAAGCCGATTTTGAAACGATGCTGCAATTGATGTACCTTTCTTTTGAAACACCACGATTTGACCCGAACATTTTTAATATTTTAAAAGAACAATACAAAAATCGTCTGCAAAACATCAAAAAAGATAACGGAAACGCTTTTAAGGATTCTATTGATTTAGCAAATTCAAATCATAATCCAAGAACTTTTTTATTCAATGATAAATTCCTTGAAACGATTGATTTAAAAAAAGCCGAAAACATCTACCGCGACCGATTTAAAAATGCGGCTGATTTTACGTTTATTTTTGTTGGAAATATTCCGGATTCAGCTTTAGAGTTGATTCAGAAATACATCGGGAATCTAAAATCGAATCCAGGTCAGAAAGAAAATTTTGCGGATCATCATATCGAACCTAAAAAAGGAAAAACAGTGGTGCATTTCACCCGACCTATGGAAATTCCAAAAGCAAGTGTTTATCTGAATTTAACGGGTAAAACTGAGTACAGCAAAGAAAATGCAATGACCATCTATATTATCGGTGAGTTATTGTCTAAACGATTTTTACAGACCATTCGCGAAGAAGAAGGCGGAAGTTACGGTGTTAGTGTCGGCGGCACTCTGGAACAAATTCCTTCATCAACATTCAGCCTGGCACTTACTTTTGACTGTAATCCTGAGAAAAAGGAGAAACTGATGCAGATTGTCTGGAAAGAATTAAACGATTTAAAAACAGTTCCGGTGAATGCGAACGATCTGGAAGACATCAAGAAAGCACTGATAAAAAACAGAGAAGAATCTCTAAAAACCAATTCATTCTGGAACTCGACACTGTACAACAACAGCTTAAATCAGGTTCCGTTTTTACAGGATGAAGAATATAAAAATTTAATTTCTAAAATTAATCAGAAAACTATTCAGCAGTTTAGTAAGCACGTTTTGGATAGTTCTAGTAGCGTCGAAGTAATTATGAGTCCTGAAAAAAATTCAGGAAAATAAGAACTTTAGCATACATTTTTTTTAATTAGTCATTAAAGGTTGTCTTTCCGGACAGCCTTTTTTGTTCGTAAAAAAGAGTTAAAGAAACAAACAAACTGAAAGTATACAAATTTGGTGTTGTATATTTGAAATGTTAATACTAAGCTATATGAAAAAAATAGGATTTTTGTCATTTGGACACTGGAACAATCATCCGGCTTATAAGACTCGTACAGCAAGTGACACACTGCTCCAGTCTATTGATCTGGCGGTTGCGGCAGAAGAAATCGGACTCGATGGCGCTTATTTTCGTGTACATCATTTTGCACAGCAATTAGCATCGCCTTTTCCATTGCTTTCCGCCATTGGCGCCAAAACTAACAAAATAGAGATCGGAACCGGCGTAATTGATATGCGATATGAGAATCCGCTGTATATGGTTGAAGATGCTGGTGCAGCAGACCTAATCTCTGGCGGACGACTGCAATTAGGCATAAGCAGAGGATCTCCGGAACAGGTGATTGACGGCTGGCGAGAGTTTGGATATGAACCTGAAGAGGGTGACACAGATGCCGATATGGGACGCAAAAAAGCACTGGAATTTCTGGAAAGACTCAAAGGCGAAGGATTTGCAGAGCCAAACCCCTACCCTATGTTTCCAAATCCACCGGGTTTATTACGACCTGAGCCACATTCTGAAGGGCTACGGGAACGGATCTGGTGGGGAGCAGCATCGAATGCTACCGCAATTTGGGCTGCTGAAAACGGTATGTACCTGCAAAGTTCGACTCTGAAATATGACGAAAACGGCAAACCTTTCCACATCCAGCAAGCCGAGCAAATCAGGTTATATAAAGAAGCCTGGAAAAAAGCGGGCCACGACAGGGAACCACGTGTTTCTGTAAGCCGCTCCATTTTTGCACTGGTCAGCGATCAGGACAGGTATTATTTTGGACAAGACGGAAAAGGAACCGATAGTTTTGGTTATATCGAAAGAGATAAAAGAGCCATCTTCGGAAAGAGTTATGCCGCAGAACCGGATAAATTAATTACGGAACTAGCTCAGGACGAAGCGATTCAGGAAGCAGACACAGTATTATTAACCATTCCAAACACCCTGGGGGTTGATTATAACGTACATGTGCTTTCGTCAATTTTACAATATATTGCACCGGCACTTGGCTGGCGTTAATTTTTCCAAGCCCTTATTTTAGTGATAAGGGCTTTTTATATTCCTTGTAAATTTTTTTAAACATCTGAAAACTTATACTTTGAAGTTTTTCTTCGGAAGATAAATCCAGAAAATAGTTCCTTCTCCGGGTTTGCTGCTAAAATTAATCATGCCGTTGTGATTTTCGATGATTCTTCTGCATAGGGCAAGTCCGATACCGTTTCCTCCATATTGATCACGTTCGTGGAGACGCTGAAACATATCAAATATACGGTCTGAGTATTTATTGTCCATTCCTATTCCATTATCCGCAATTGAAATCACTTCATAATTTTCTACAGCAGTCACTAAATTATCATCAGCGGGAACATCTCCAAATGAGACTTTAACGATTGGCTGCCCTGCATTAAACTTAAGTGCATTATTAATCAAATTGTAAAATAATTGGCGAAGCTGTGTGTCAAGACCCAAAACTTTTGGCATCAGACTTACATTGATTACAGCATTTTTTTCTTCAATGACCAGACTCAAATCGTTCAAAACTTCTGAGATAACTTCATTAAGATCGACTTCTGCAAAATATTGTTCTTTATTTTCAATTCGGGAATAATTGAGAACGTCTGTAATTAAGTTTGATAATCTGCCTGCTGCCAGCGTAATACGGTCAAAGTAATATTTTTTCTTTTCGTCTTCGCTTAAATGTTCTCCGGCTCTGGAAAGCATAATCATTATTTTTCTGAGAGGTTCCTGAAGGTCATGACTGGCAATGTAAGCAAACTGCTCTAACTCTTTGTTTTTAAAACGCAGTTTTGAATTCGCACCTTCTAATTCGCGTTGAATCGCTTTAAGTTCCGTATTATCCTTCAGTGTTTCAACTATCATTTTTTGGGCATTTATATCTACAAAATAAACCAGCCAGCTGTTAAAACTTCCGTCTTCGGTTTTATTTGGAGTTATCGAAACCAAATGCCATATATAATTTGATTTATTTTTAATTCTGGCTTCTCCAATATAATCAATTCTGTTTTTCTTTGCTCTGTTCCAGCCTTCTAACAGACCGTCAATGTCATCCGGATGCACAAAATTGTTTAAGCTTTTTCGATCAAATATAAGCAAGGGCAATTCCAGATAGTGCTCCAGTGATTCGTTTACAAGCAGCACATTACTGCGTTCATTCATCACACAAATAAGCACCGGAATTGTATTGGCAAGCTGCTTGTATTTATTTTCGCTTTCAGTAAGTTTTTCAGAAAGAGCAATGAGTTCAATATTTTTCTTTCTGATTTCGTCATAAGGTGATAAAGGCGGCTCAAATTTAAAATAATCGATAAACCCTTTTATCTTAGCTTCTGAGAGAAGTCCAGGAGACAAAACCGGCTGACTTATTCTGGTCGTAGATTGGTTTTTGAAGTATTTATATTCAATCTGACCGGAAATTTTTGAAGCATAATTAAAAGCCTCAGGACTACAGGTTTTTAAATCTTCGGCATCTATAATTATGGCTACAATCTCTTTTTTAGTAACTTTCACAATATTAATCCCGAGAACCAGTAAAGAATCTTTACCTTTTGCGATAGCACATCGGGCCACTTCAGAGACCGCAGTTGAAAATCTTGTCTGGAAAGAAGACGGCATACCACACATCTCTGCAATTTTCATGCAACGCTTATGAGCCAGTATTAAGTCCATTTCGTTATCAAGATTTATTTTTATGATCTCTTTCATGTACTTAATTTATTTTACCTGTCAAAATTGTTGCATCGTCTGTTCCGCGAATATTTTCTTTGAATAAAGAAGCTGCAATTATACCCGGAGTATGTTTTAAAATAGAAGTCAAATCATTCAGATTCCATCTTGTTCGCAATCCGTCACTGTGCATTATTATAATCTGATGCTTCTTATAGGGCACTATTGTATTATTTAAAGTCCGTGGAATATTATGCCCTATAATTCCGTTATAGGGAGTGTATGTTTTATTTTCCAATCCGTTATAAATACGGGTATTTATGTTACCGATACCGCAAACAGTCCAAACCTCTGATTTATAATCTACAGAAGCTATTGTAGCGACAAGCCCTCTGGTTTTTTTTACTCTGGTATGAATTTCCCTAAGAATTTCTACAGGATCCCATTCTATAGTCTGTTTAAATACTTTCATTGCTAACTCAACTGCCTCATTGGCACTTTCGCCATGCCCCAAACCATCTCCTACAAATATCTGAAAACCTTTACTGGAATTTTTTACATAATATCCATCTCCACACAATTTTTCACCTGGATAATTAACTGCGATTGCTGCATAACTGAGTCCCGTTTTTAATGATGGTAATTGAAAATCAGGTTTTTCACAAATTTTCACATACTGAACACAGCCCCAATTTTTTATGGAATAAATCTGAAAATCGTTGCTCAGTCTTTTTATTGACCCTAATCCGTGCCCAAGAGTATTAGAAGAAGAATAGCCGTCATTCATTATTTTAGCTACATTTTCAAATCCTACACCTTTATCAAGGCAGTAGATCTCAATTTGATTTTGCTCTGATTCAAAATGAGCCCTGTATAAAAGTTCACCTCCGTTTGCGTATTTTATAAGATTTGAGGTCAGTTCTGCCACAATAATGTCTGTTTCGGCAGCTCTGTGTGGTGTAAAACCAATCTGAAGTGCTAGATTATGAATTTCTCTTTTTATAAAAGCAATAAGGCTCCGATCGTCTATCTTGTAGGTGGAAAACGTATTACCCATTTTTCCATTTTGTTATAGTAACGGTAGTACCGTTTCCCAGTTCTGATTTTATGTCAAATTCGTTGACAAGTCTTTTTGTTCCCGGCAAGCCTAATCCTAAGCTTTTTCCTGTGCTGTATCCGTCTTTCATTGCAAGATCTATATCTGCTATTCCGGGACCATTATCAATAAAAGTTACGCGTACACCATTATCACGACCGTTACTGACCGATTCTATAATAACTTTTCCGCCACCGCCATATTTTAAAAGATTTCGAACAAGTTCACTCGTTGCCGTAATTAGTTTAGTCTGATTTAAGATACTCATACCAACTTTTACACCGTACTCTTTTACACGATTACGTAAGGGTACAACGTCCTGTTCTCTTAGAATTAGAGCTTCTTCTTTACTATTCGTCGTCGTAGTCATACTCCTGCTCTTCGTTATCGCTTTTTTGCATTTTTGAGCGAAGTAAATCCATTCCTTTCTCTACATTAAGAGCACTTATAACACCATTTAAAGACAACCCAAGTTCTACCAGTGTAATAGCAACTGCAGGCTGCATTCCTACTACAACTGTTTGTGCATCCATTATTCTTGACATTACTGCTATGTTTCCGAGAATTCGTCCCATAAACGAATCTATTATTGAGACCGCAGAGATGTCTATTAAGACCCCTTTTGAGCTGTGCTTACTAATGGTATTTATTAAATCTGATTCAAGATTTTCTGCCAGCTGATCATACAAGTCTACCTGAATTGTAACAAGCAGAAAATCCCCCATTTTTAGTATAGGAATTCTCTCCATAAAAAATTAAATCTTATTCTACAATTTTTCTTCTTTTAACAACAGATAGCTGCAGCATTTCAAAAGCAGTCTGTAATGCACTTGCAAGTGATGCCTTCGTAATAATTCCGCTTAAATCAATTCCTAAATGTACAACAGTCTGAGCAATTTCAGGGCGTATACCACTGATAATGCACTCTGCCCCCATCAAACGGGTTGCACTTACAGTTTTAATAAGATGCTGTGCAACAAGCGAATCTACTGCAGGAACACCTGAAATATCCAATATAGCAATTGAACTTCCTGTATCTACAATTTGCTGCAAAAGACTTTCCATTACCACCTGAGTTCGCGAACTGTCTAAAGTTCCGATAATCGGTAAAGCTACGATACCATCCCAAACACTAATTACCGGAGTCGAAATCTCACTAATTTCATCTACCTGTCTTGAAATTACATCTTCTCTACCTTTCATAAAGGCTTCAAAAGTCATAATCATCATATTATCCAAAACCGTATTTAATTTGAGATTGGCATCATAAAGTTGTACAGAATCCTTTATTATATCAGAAAGAACTCTAGAAGCAGCTTCTTTAAAGGAGATTAAATATTGTGCATTTTCTCTTGGTGAAAAACCTCTTTTCCCTCTCGATGATGAGATCCCGATTATAAGATCCTCAACTTTTTCAAATTCTTTTGAATTATCAGAATTAGCAAATGCACTTAAAAAAAGTGAAGCAAATTCTTTTGATTCTTCTTCTTCCACTGCACCATCACCAGATCCGCTATCCTGAAGAATTTGAGACCATATCGTTAATAATTTGTTTTCGTGCTCTTTTAAGCTTACCAATAAGTTGTTTTGCATTTGCTTTTAAATTTGGATTTTTCTCTAACAAATATAGTACTTTAAATTAAACATTGAGAAAAGATGTGTTAAAACAACACGAAAGAATAAATTTAAGTTTTTAACAAAAAATATAAAATATCATCAATATTACACCTGAAATATATTAAAAAAACATATATTCACTTGCTGCAGTGGGAGTAACTGCTCCTTTTTCACAGTTATTTAGATCAGGTATTAAAAGTACTATTAGAATTAAAAGAAGAAAATTCTAAACATGAATTGTGAGTAATATATAAATTACTTTAGGAATGATTCTAATATCATTTTTGTATACACAAATTATTCCTCAAACTTTATAAATTAGGCACAGTAACGGTTGTCTGTTTTACTTATTTTTGAATTTTAGTAGCCTTTTTTCTAACAAAAAACATAAAGTATAATATGCGTAAAATTATCTCGCTTGTCCCTCGGAGACTTATAAAAATCAGCCTCATGGTTATTGTGCTGTTTTAATGGCTGCTTCAGTTATGGAAAAATAAATTACCGAAGAATAATTTGGGCGTGTTGCTGCTTTACCAACCATTTTCTAACGTTACGAGAATCATGCTCGTGAACACAGATATAGGCGCGAGAAAATTGCATATTGTTTTTTATTTCGCTTCGTATTGATATTTAATCATTTCGTAATCACTAAATTCTTCCTCTGTCATTTTCAAAAGTACTCTGGTGTACGCTTTATAGTTTTCGGAATCTTTATCCCTAAAAAAGTCTGTAATCTTATATTGAGTAAAAGGATGATCTAAATCCTCAAGCTTAAATTTTGAATAACGCTTTCTTGATTTTGGATATTGATGCCAAAATCGTTGGTAAGAATGATACTGGGAATCGGTAATTTCATCAATAAGTTCCATTAACAGATCAAGTGGAATTTTACTTTCCGACAGTTCCGTAAAATAATTTTTAATTTTTATATAAAATTTCTTTTTCGACTCCAGTCTATTTTCAATTTTTCCTTTAATCAAAATTAATGAAGATATGAAAACACATAGATAGAGTATAATTAAAAACAGACTTCTCAATGGTCTGTAATCAAATGCCATCAAAGGAAAAATACTGGTAATTATTAAGAGGACCAATCCAATCAGGTAAATATTCTTTTTATAGAATTCGAGATAAAAATTGAAAGTAAGAATTGATACTATAAAAATAATTTCGCTGTAAAAAATAGTGAATCCAAATGCTATAGACTTATGTTGTATTGGAAAAAAATAGTATAAACTACTGTGGATAATTGTTATTATAACTATTTGAATTAGTGAAATCAATACTGGTTTTAGGATCTTTTTTATCATTTTTTTTAACGATCTATGTGTAAGTTTGGACGTTACTTTCTTTAAAGAGTTATACTCTCTATTAAAGCATCGTATTGATCACGATCAGTATTTTTGATCCTATAAAGTACCGCTTGAGCAATTTTCACAATCGCATCAACATCGATTGGTTCTAAACTTCGTTCAAAATGTTCTCCCAAATGTGAATATTCGTTAATGACACGATTTACTAAATTGATTGAAATTTGTTCTCCCTCGAAAAATTTATCTATTCGTTGATCCAATGTAAGTATATGGCTAGGATATTTGTAAAACAAATAAGCCTCTAAGAATTTACGCATATTGTTTCCAAAATTATATTGAAAATTATTAGCAATAGTTTCAGTATCCGCAGTTGAACACTTATAGATTTGGTCAAATAAATAGTTAAATTCAGTAATGTAATTTTTCAAATAATTGGGAGCAAGATTCAATTGAGTATTACTTTTTCCTTTTCTTTCTATAATAAAATGTTGTAGTGATGAAATTTTCTTTTCTGTTGGAATAGGTTGATATTTTTCTGGAAACGTAATTTTCTTTAAATATTTTAAGAAATCTAAGTTATGAGTTGATATAAATAATTGACCGTACTTTTTAGGTTTAGCTATAATGCTCTCAATTAAACTATACATAAAAAAAATGTGATTACTGTCCAAACTAGAGATTGGGTCATCAATATATATAATTAGGTTGTTAATATTTGCATCATCTTTCATTTCATCTTCCATTTTTGCAATGAAATAACAAAATGAAATTAGACTTGATTCGCCTTCACTTAAATTTTTGGCATCGGAACCTTCTCGTGTAATTTTAAATTTAATATTGGGAGAATCGCCTTCAGCAATCAATTTTAGTTCATCATGACCAAAAAAATGCGAGAGATGCTGATTAACTAATTCTGCGCCTTTACTTTCATCTTTAGCTTGTGCTTCTAGAATTCTTTTTTCTTCTTGTATATCTCGAATTGCTTTACCCTTTATTTTTTTTATACCATCTAAAATATCATAGTTTTCCTTTAACGTTTTTAAATCTTCAACATACTTAGTATAATCAATATCTTTTATATACTTTCCAATTTCTGATATTCGAAGATCGGCTCTGGCTTTCTTTTGATCTGTCGAGAGAGAATTTGTTTTTTCATTATGTGTATCTACTAATGCATTTAAATTTTCAAGGATTTGATTTAGTTGATTTGTATTACTTTCGATTACTGGTAAAGTATTTATTTTAAAGATATCTTTGATCCTACCCTTTAATGCATTTATAAGTTCATCAATATATTTTTTAAAAGTCTTTGTTTCACTCGCCCAATCTGATGATATGCTTTGAAAATCAATTCCGAGTGTTGCATAAAAATCATCTTTTTGTATTGAAATATAATTAGAAACAGTGATACTCAATTCATCTAATTCTCTGACTAATTGTTCTATTTCCTTTCTTAGGTCTTCAGATTCTTTACTGAAATGTGCATCAATTTTTTCCCAAATATTTTGTGGTAATGGATTTCCACAGAAACCACATTTTTCTCTTTTATTCTTATGTCTTTCAATTCCTAATCTCACCCACTCTTGTAATAACGAATCATTAAGCAAATCTGCGATTGGCTCACTTATTTTAATTTCTCGGCTCAGTAATGAATTAGTTTTATCATAAAGATTTTCAAAATCTATTTTGATTGTATTGAGTTTACTAATACTACCTTTGGAATCTTCCTTAAGTAGTAACTTTTTTTTATCCGTTTCATCATCAGATAATATTGAAGTATCTTTCAATGTTGAAATATCTCCTTTGATTGTATTGATTTGATATGTTGGATAGTTATAAAGGGAAGCATTGTTTTTTATATTTTGTGCTTTTGTTCTAAGTTTACCGTCTAAATCCATTTGTTTGGTTTCTAACGCCAACCTACTATTTTCAAAGTTTTTTGTGGCTTCGATTAATTCACCAAACAGACCCGTATTGTCTTCTGCGTTACCCAAAGTTGCTTCTAACTCATTAATTTTTCTATCAAGTTCTACATTTTTTGCGCCTAATATTGTAAATGGCTTGATTGAACCATCAATATTGTGAAGCCAACTCAGATTGTCATTTACAAAATCGGTATTATATACTCTTACCTTTTTATCAGTTCCAAAACTTTCTAAATTATTTTGTGTAATAACCGTTCCGCCATTAACAGTAATTGAAAAATTGGAATTCGAAAAATTTTCATGTACTCTACCATCCTCAATTGATTTGAAAATCCGAGATAAAGTTGTCTTACCGGAATAATTTCTTCCATAAATAATATTAACTAATCTAAATGTCTCCGAAGAACCAATATTTGTTTCCCAAGAATAATTTTTGAAAAGACCGAAATTATTAATACTTATTTTTTGTATCATAATTGCATTACGTTTTTGAATATTGCGTTTAATCTCTAACTTTTTTATACCAAGCACAAAAAGTTCTAATCATCTAACTTTAGTACACTTCATACAATAAGAATACTGGTACTCATTTTAGCGAATATAGGGAAAACTTTGATAAACATTAACTCACTTTTAGAGCAAAAAAGGGCTTCGACTCCGCTCAGCCTGACACTTGTTGCTAATTACACTCCCCCCTAAAATGCTCTATAAAACAATTCCCAGCCCTGATCGTAGTGGCATCCTTTTCTTTTTTCCTTTAAAAAAGAAAAGATAAAACGAAGAGCAGGAACCATGCTGCTAAAAAAGCCTCATGATTCCTGCTCCTAAAAAATAATATTCCGTTTATTTCAACAGATTCAGTAAAAGCTGCTGTCCTACGATGTTAGCTTTGTTTTTGGCTGAAACGTTAAAAGTTTTCATTGAGGCATTTTCGCCATCCCCTTCGGCTTTTTTGGTTACTTCATTTTCTTTGATACAGCTGAAAATATCGAGCGCACAGAAAATGATTTTTCCGCGTCCGTGAGGCACCACGCTTAGGGCAGAATAGACTTCCTGCTTGTGGTCGGAAACGCATCCAACGATAGTTTCGCCGTTGAACATTCGGAGTCCGATTCTGTTTTTGTTGTAGGTGGCGAAACACTGGTATTCCCAATTGAATACGCAGGATTGTGGCAGGCCTTCGAACCATTTGGTTTCTTTAACGAAATAATTTCCGCCGTACCAGGATGTTCCTAATGTTTTGAATCCTCTGTAATCTGCGGCTTCTTTTTTAGCAAAATAAGTAGACCAGATATCTATGTCATTGACCACAACAATCGTGTTTCCGTTATTGACCCATTCTAAAAGATCGGTTACCAATGGGTTTCCTGTCTGCTGTGGCTTGAAAGCTCCGATAACCAGACAATTTCCAGATGGCGTTCCCTTTTTATAGTCTTTATATTCAATCTTTTCGGAATCGAAATACTTTGCGAGAACTCCCAAAGTATCAGCCACCACAAGATTAGAGGCGATTTTGGCTTTGTTCAGTTTTACAGCAAATAATTCATCGCTTCCTGTGGCAATAACAGCATTATCTTTTGAAACTAATTCGGCTGTAATTTTGGTATAACCTTCTGTATGTGGCACGAAAGTATTTTTAGAAGACAGTAATTCTCCGTATTTGATACCTCCACTTACTTTTACAGGAATTGTTTTTGTCCAGACCGTTTCTTTTTTGTCGTTTACTGCTTTAACTTTTAGGTCAAATGCTCCTTTAATGTCTTTTTCGTTCACTATAAAAAAATCAACAATAGTTGAATCTTTAACAGACAAAACTTTATTGGTTAGTTTTACAGCTACGTACAAAGGCTTGTTATAACGGGCAATCAGATCGGGATCTCCTTTGAGGTTTCGGTAATTGTCTACAATTCCGGAATGGTTTTCCAGTTTCATACTTTCCCAGCCGTTTACCGCATAACCATCAATGGTATTATTGATTCGTACATTTTCGATGGTTCTTCCCTGATAATAAAAAGACACATTGCCCATTTTTCTGGTCAGGCTGTCTACATTAGGAAACGATTTCTCGAAGTCATTTTTCTTTAGGAAAGTATCATACGCATCATACCATTTTAGATAATCGTCGGTTTCCCAGCCTTTGTCTTTACCGTTTTTCAGAATTTCGTCTCTGATTAACTGCAGTCTTGGCGGAGTGCCTATAGCTCCTTCTTCTCCGTAATAAACGATTTCTGCTTTATTGTCTGTGTATTTTGCATACTTTTTAGGATTGCTGTATAAGTTATCATGATACACCCCAGGCCCTCCGGCATGATGCTGATCGAACCAGCCATAATTGTAAAACTGATTGTCATAAGGTAGTAAATGCAGTTTAAAACGCGGATCTGGTCCTATTTTTATTGCTCCATTACTTGAATTGTACGTCATTATTCTGGTTGGATCCAGTTTGTGTCCTGCCAGCATCTGTAAGCTGTCTTTCTTTTGTGGTTCTGCTCCTCTTTCGTTGTGCATATTATAAATTACAAGCGAAGGATGGCTTCTGTCTCGTTTGATCATTCTGAAGAATTTTTCGTCTCTTGCTGCAAAATAGAAATCAGCCTGTTTCTTTTCTGATGCTGTTTTAGGATTGAATTGATTGCCCGGAAATTGATTTCCCCCTGGTTCCTGATAGTAAAGCAGTCCCATTTCGTCAGCATAATCCAGAACATTGGTTTGTCCTATTGTACGATGGAAATTCAGCATATTCAAACCCAATGCTTTGGCATCTGCAATTTGTTTTTTGGCCAGTTCATCACTTGGCGCAATTCCGTTTACAGGCCAGAAACCCCAGGAGATTGCTGTTCTTACGACAATCCGTTTGTTGTTGAGATAAAACTGTTTGTCGCCGTCAATTTCTTTGACTTCAAACCAGCGGAAACCAAACTTTCTTTCTTCTTCATCTTTTACTTCTTTCTCTTTTTTAAGTGTAGCTTTCAGTACATATAAATTAGGATTGTCCACATCCCAAAGATTGGCATTATCCACTTTAATCGTAAAGGACTGCGATGCATTGTCTCCTTTTACAGCCTCAATTGGAAAAGTTTTTTCCCAAACCGATTTACCCGATTTTCTTTCGCTTACTTCTAAGACAACATTTCCTTTAAAAACCTCTGATGAATTATTAGTCAATGCAATTTCAGCATCGATTTCGTTAACAACTGGTTTGTTTTTGATGAAAATATCATTCACAAAAACATTGTCAGTCGCAACAATACTCACTTTTCCGGTAATGCCGCCAAAACCGTGAGTCGGATTGGTACGATAATCTCCCCACATATAATTGGAACTGTCTCTCCAGTCGAAATTTCCGTTTGGATCTGTAATTCTAACGTCTATCTTATTCGATTTTCCAGCTGTTACATAATTGGTAATATCAACGTCAAAAGGAGTTCCGTTAATTAAATCGTAACCTGCTAATTTCTGATTTACAAATACCTCAGCTCGGAAACGAACACTTTCAAAATGCAGTACAATTCGCTTTCCTTTCATTGATGACGGCACTTTAACCTCCGTTGAAAACCATGAAATTCCTAAATAATTCCCCGCAACTCCGAAAGGATTTTTGTTCATCCCCCAATAAAACTGCTCCACTGTTGCCGGAAGATTTACGGTTTTGCTTTCTCCTTTTTCTAATGCAGACCACCCACCTGTTGGCGGATTTACTGGCAATGCTTTAATATTAACAGGCGGCACAAACAAAACATCATTCTGCCATTGCGCCATTGGATCCAGCCAAAGCTTCCAGTCATTATTGGATATATCCTGTGATATTCTTTTTTGTGCCCATGTGGAAGTAACGGAGAAAATAATAAGTAAAACTACAGGTATAAATCGTAACTTTTTTGAGGTGTTTCTCATAAATTTCATTTGTATAATTCGGTAATGGATTCGGGGTTTTGTTTTAATAAATATTGAAATAGCTAAAGGTCTTGAAAAAAGGGGACAAAGTTTCAAACTTCAGTCCCCTTTTCAAAACTTATTTAACAATTATTTTGGTTGATCTTCCTGTCTTCTGGCTTTTTATAATGTAAACCCCATCAGTCAGATCACTCACTGAAATAGTAGTTTCTGTACTCGTTGTTTCCACTTTCTTTACAACCTGCCCGGCAAGATTAATTATTGATACCGTATCATAATCTACAGCTGATTTCAGGGTTATTTTATTTTTACCCACAGTTGGATAAGCATAAAATAAATCATTCTTTTTCGAATACTCATTGACACCCAAAGAACCGTTTTGACTGTCTGTTAGTTGTTTTACAATATTATTGATGTACACCTCAATGTTGGTATATCCTGCATCAAGTGTTTTTAGATTACCGTCTGTGGCAACGGAAGGATTTAGGCCTTTTTCCGTTTCCCATGCATCCGGCATTCCGTCTCCGTCTGTATCCACAGGCGCTGCTTCAGTTGGCAATAACGGCCATCCTCCGGCAGCTGTTTGAGTATCGATATATCCGTTTGTACTTCCGTTACCGCCATTCATGATAGATGCTGTTCCGGATCGCGTATCGGCAACTGCTCTGGCATCCACTGCATCCCTGAACAAATTAGCTCCGGCATGATCCAAAACCAGTTCATACGCCTTTACGGCAGTATGAGTCGTTATTTCTCCAGGTGCATGAGGTGTTTCAATTTTTAATTCGTCTTTATTCGCTTCGGTTACCGGTAACTGGCTGCCATGAAACTGATTAAATACACCATACGTCCAGTTGTCCTGAGTAGCTCTTGTGGATCCGTTTACGTAATTTCCGTCTACATAATATTTCCCCCAGATTCCGTACAATGGTGATGTCGTATCCAGACTTCTTCCGGTTGACAAAATACGCTCTTTAGTAGAATTAGAAGTTCCAGGGCCCGGTTTCCAGTAATTGTTTACCAGGTTAACATTCATGGCATCCCCGCCATAACAGCTGTTGCCTCCCCAGTTGTATATCACATTATTACGTATATCCACTAAATCGGTTAAAGCAAAAGGATCGTTTGCATATTCTCCCAATCTCGGGTTACGACTGTCATGATGTGCCAACAGGTTGTGATGGAACGAAGCATTTTTTCCTCCCCATACGCCACCATATCCATGAGCTCCTTTATCATGAACCGAATTTCGAAGACTCTCTGAAATAATACACCATTGAAGCGTAAAATTTTCATTCTGATAAAAAGAAACACATTCGTCTGTTGACCAGCTCATCGAACAGTGATCTACTATAATATTTTTTTGAAAACGTCCTCCCAATGCATCGTTCTCTACATTTTTTTCGTCTCCCATTCTAAAACGTAAATAACGAATAATGACGTTGTTTCCTCTTACTTTTACGTTATAATCTCTCAGCGTAATACCTCCACCCGGAGCTGTTTGTCCTGCAATGGTAATATTATCTGTGATACCTAACTCGCTTTCCAGTTTGATTGTTCCCGATACCTTAAAAACAACAATTCTCGGACCTGACTGATTAATAGCATCCCTTAGTGAACCTGGACCTGAATCATTTAAATTGGTCACATAAATAAGCTTTCCGCCACGGCCACCGGTAACATATTTACCATAACCTTCGGCTCCGGGAAAGGCAGGAGTATCTTTAGTATTTCCTCCTGTTGAACCCCAAAAGGCGTAAAAAACCTGATTTCCTGTAGTTGTAGTTTCCGTTTTTTTAATCGTATTGGGTACTGTCAATGATGTTGACCATCCGTAGAATGTGTAACCAATTGCAGTTGGAACAGGCAGCGTTACCGGAATTCCTTCTGTATAGGTTGCTGGAGTCAATCCTGTTAAGACTGATCCGTCAACTGAATTTTGATACGATATGGTATACGTGTTAGCCGTTTTAAATTCTGCTATATAAGTGACATTTGATGCAATATTGAAAGTAACCGGATTAGCTGTTGAAACTGGACTTCCATTACCATCTGTCCATCGCACAAAGTTATAACCAAAGTTAGGAGTTGCCGTCAGGGTAATTGAAGTTCCATCAACAAACTGAGTTCCCGGCGTAGCAGAAGTAATACTCCCTCCTGAAGCAGGACTTGCATTGGTTGTCAAAGTATAGATGGCAACATTAGCGTTATCGGTCACTTTTTCAAAATAATCAAAATTACCTACATAGTTATTTCCGGTGACTGGTTTAAATACAAAATACAAATCATGGGTACCTGTTGTTTGGGATATCGGAGCAGAAAAAGTTTGATAGGTTGTCCAGTTTCCTGTTGAAGTTGTATTAATGTTGGCTGTTCCAATTAGGGAACCATTCACTGCGTCTATTCTTATTTCAACAATCCCGGCCAGAGTACCTAATGTTGGTGATCCGGTTTGTGTTCTGCTGGCTGCTGCGATATCAAAACGGGTATCATATTGATTAAAGACATGTCCTGCAAATCTGATCCAGTATCCGTTTTTACAATTTCCGATATTCTTACCTCCGGAAAGAGCAGCATTCGTTTCTATGGAGACTCCATTAAAAGTACTATAATTTTCAGCTTCCAGCCGTTGGGTAGTTTGCGAAAAACCTATTGCTGAAGATAGCATCAGCAACAAGGAAATAAAAAATTGTTTTTTCATCTTTAGCTTTTTAGTTTTTAATCACTTTTACTTTATAAACCGCTCCTGCATCATTTTTTATATTAATAATGTAAAGGCCAGAATTCAATACGCTTAAATCTATTGAACGAACTGTAGTTTCTAATATCCCTTTTTTAACTTTTTGTCCCTGAACAGAATACACTTCATAATTCAGACTTCCAATTCCTTCTGGCAATGTCAGGTTTACAATATCTTTTGTTGGCATTGGATAAGCAGTAACCGAATTAGATTCGTTTATATCGCCTAATCCCAACGTAGCACTAATAGTACTTGCAACACTTAATCCTCCATACTCATTCACTGCCTGTACCGTGTATTCATGCGTACCAGCAGTTGCAGCATTGTCTACATAAGTTGCATTGGTTGTAATGTCGATTATCTTCCCGGCTTTACTCACCACGTAACAAATCGCATACTGGTTATTGTCCCATTTCAGGGTATTGTTTCCTGTAAAAGTAAGATTCGAAGGTGCTGCAATTTGTTCTACTACCAAACGAGGATCCCATTTGTCAGTACCACTCAAAACATTCTCTATAGTATATTGATCTGCCTGTGCTTTGGTCAACACCGGATTATAATTTCCTGTCTGATTAACACCACTTACTGAAAATACGTTGGTTCTGTTGCTGGTATTGATGGCTACTCCGTTTGAATTTACACTATTATATTCGGCAAAAAGTGCAGGTAAAGTTCCCATGCTCGCCCAGCCCTGAGTGTTTGGCTCGTTTACCATTGTTGTATTCAGGTAAACTGCTCTTGGTGCATTTTGCCATGGACGGCCTAAATAATAACTGGTAGCTGCTGTAATGGTGTTGTTATTAAAAATATAACCATACTGAACATCAGCAGTATGATTTGGTGCTACTAAATAACCGCTTGCTACAGAAACCAGTTTACACTCTTCAAACCAGTGTGTCCCGCCTCCGCAGATAAAATCCACATCGCCTTCAATGATTGATTTGTAGTAAAAACTTCTGTTTCCGCCTGTAACCTGGGTATCCTGTTTGCTTCGAAGTCTGATTCCGTTATATACATTTCGGTCTCCGGCTGGGTTCAATGCAGGTCTCTGACCCGATGTGGTAATTCCGTCTTTGTGCTCTATCGTAATATTTTCCATGTATAAATCATTGGCTTCAATCGAAAGAACCGCATTCTTGATTCCCCATCCAGGATTTCCCTGAAGAATCACTTTGTCTTTTGACTGTGCAATCAATGACACATTATTTTTCCCTGACGGAAGCTGTAACACAATTCCCTGTGGGTTTGTACCATCTCCACCCAGATTATAAGTTCCGTTTGTAATCAGTACCAGAAATCTTGTTGAGGAATTAGAAGGTGCTTTGGTGAATGCTTCAGCAATGGTTTTCACATATTTACCTGAAGTTACCTGATCTGCTGTTGCATTCGCATCAACAATTAAATCGAAAGCACGCTTAGCAGGAACTGGTTTTACCATAGTTTTGAAAGTCAGGTTAACCGCCGGAGCATTATTACCTGAAAGATCAGTCACAAAACCTGCTGGTAAAGTGAAAGTATATTGCGTGTTGTACTCTAATCCGAAATAGCTGAATTTCACTGTTTTGTTTACAAACTCAGCAGTTAAATTTTTCCCGTTAAGGATTGCCTGTCCGGTACCTAATTTTACTTTTTCATCGTAATTAAGAATGATATTTCCACTGGCACTGGCTGAGTTTGCAGCACTTTCAGGAATGCTCGACAAAATTATTGGTGCTGTATTGTCTAAAACAGGGATTTCATCTGCTTTAACGATCACATTTGATAATACCGTAGCCGTTACATCAGTTGCGCTTCCGTGTTTTGAGCCGGCAACATTCGGAAACCATCTCAGATATACCTTTGCTTTTCCTTCTGCCTCAACTGGCAGGATTCCTCCAATTGGTGTAACTGAGCCTGTATTGATTGTAGTCAGATTCGATAGATTTACAAAGTTTACACCGTCAAGCGAATATTGTAAAGTCCATTCATCACAGCCATAGTAGTACCCGATAAGTCCGGACGAAACATTTATATTTTTATATCCAATAGTTGAAAAAGAGGTCATAAAGTAGAAAAAATCACCTCTAATTGTGTTCCATACACCTACTCCATTTTTTCCGCCTCTGTTTAAAATCCTTACATTAGGAGTAACAATATTGTCTGCAATATTATAAGCAAATAATTGTGGCCTGTTGTCAGTACTGGAATACAATTCGGCTACCCTTGGGTGTGCGTATTGATCGGTTTTGAAGGTCCAGCCTGCGATAAACGATACATTATCATAAGTTCCCGTAACGCTAGTATTCGCATTCATTGTCACCGGAATACTAATTGCCGTTGAGCCATTCGACCAATTGCTGAATTTGACAATATCATTTTCAAGGGCTGTTATCGTAACGTTTGTTCCTTTTTCGTAAACCGAAAATGCACCGTCTTTTCCGGCAGGAGAAATAGAATAATCTCCCAATCCGTAAGCTCCGTTCACGTTTACACTCAAAATATAAGTATCGACTGCTGCATATTCGGCAACAAGAGTAGTATTAGAATTAATGGTAAAAGTATATGGATTGGCTGTTGAAACAGGATTTCCATTACCATCTACCCATCTTGTAAAATTATATCCGAAGTTTTTATTTGCCGTTAATGTAATGGCTGTTCCATCGTTAAAATTGGTCCCCGCCGGATTTAAAGTAATTGTCCCTGATGAAGCCGGACTAACATTAGTTGCCAAACTATACGTAACGGCTCCCGGAACATTGGTAACTTTTTCCAGATAATCTATATTGAAAAGATAACCTGTATTAGTCGGATGCTTAAAAACCAGATATAAATCATATGTACCGGTTGTAGGTGTAATGGCAGCCGAGAACATTTTGTAATCGCTGAATCCTGTAGAGCCGCTAACAGTTGCTGTTCCAATTAAAGTTCCGGTAGCAGAACCTAATCGAAACTCTATGGTTCCTCCAGTTGCTCCGGATGCTGCCACATTAAAATTAGTGTCGTACTGATTAAATACATGTCCGGTGAAAGCAATCCAGGTATTGTTTTTAATATACCCTACATTTTTTCCTCCCGAAAGCGCTGCATTATTTTCTGACTTTGCGCCCGAATTCAAATTATAACTTTCTGCTTCAATCCGCTGAACGGTTTGCGAAAATCCTGCTACTGTGAAAAACAGCAACAGAAATAATAGTAATTGTTTTTTCATTTTGGTTTGGTTAGATGGTTAGTTATTAGTGATTGGTGATTAGTCCTTAGTCCTTAGTGATTAGTTCTTTACTCTTTACTCTTTACTCTTTACTCTTTACTCTTTACTCTTTACTCTTTACTCTTTACTCTTTACTCTTTACTCTTTATTCTTTACTCTTTATTCTTTACTCTTTATTCTTTACTCTTTACTCTTTACTCTTTACTCTTTACTCTTTACTCTTTATTCTTTACTCTTTATTCTTTACTCTTTACTCTTTACTCTTTACTCTTTATTCTTCACTAATCACTAAGGACTAAGGACTAAGAGCTAATCGCTAAGGACTAATCACTAATCACTCTTTTACTCCGTTACTTTTACCTCATCTTTAATTGATTCAAGGATTTTTAAATCTTTATCGTTTAATTTTTTGTTTTTCATATTCAGATTTACCTCTTTCGTGGTAGTTCCTCCAACTAAAAACACCTGATTTTCTCCTGTTGAATTAAACCCTTTGAAATTGATTTTCTGACCATTGGTAAGTCTTGCCGCAAAACCTGATTTTTTAAGCTTCAGATCGACATTGTCAAATTCTATGTTCGAAACATAATTAACCTGAATTCCGGCATCTGAGCGAAGCACCATATTTTTAAACTGAATATTTTCTACAGGCATTTCGGGAATTCCCATGATCTTTATTGCCTGCTGAGCACCATCAACATAAATATTTTTGAAATACATGTTTTTGAAAGCAGGTGTCGTTTCTGAAACAGGAATTTTATCTACAATCATTTCGCCGGTAAGCGGATCTTCGGAGGCTGTTTTACTAAAATAATAGAGGTTAAAATTGATAGCATCGTTCGGAATATTGCTCATCTTAATATCTTCCATCCAGATATTTTCGACCACACCACCACGGCCACGAACCGATTTAAAGCGCAGTCCGCAGTCTGTACCGATGAAGGTGAGGTCTTTTACAAAAATATTACGTACTCCGCCCGACATTTCGCTGCCAATTACAAATCCGCCATGTCCGTGATACACCACACAATTGGTGATGGTAAATAATTCAGTTGGTTTTCCGCGGTCACGTCCTTCCTGATCTTTACCTGATTTTAGGCAAATAGCATCGTCACCCACATCAAAACGGCAGTTGGTTACGGTTCCGATTCTACAGGATTCTAAATCCAGTCCGTCTCCGTTTTGCGAATACCAGGGATTACGGACGGTCAGGTTGCTCAACGTTACGTTTTCGCACATCAGCGGATTGACATTCCATGCAGGAGAATTTTGAAAAGTCACCCCGTCCAAAAGCAGTTTTTTACAATTCACAAGGCTCACCATTACCGGACGAAGTGCTTGTTTGTATGGTTCCATATTTTCTGGAGTCGCATTTTTAGGAAGTTTGTCTTTTTCTTCATTCCCTATACGTGACCCTTCAGACGGATACCAGGTTTTGCCGTCTTTTGATAGCACACCACCTGAATTCACTAACGTTTTCCATTGTTCGGTAGTCATTTTGCTAATTTTCACTGGTCTCCATTTAGAGCCGTTTCCGTCAAATATTCCTTCTCCGGTAATCGCTATATTTTCCAGATTAATCCCCATTATAGGCGACTCACATCGAAGTACTTTATTTCCTTCAAAATAAGAGTCGATTAATTTGTATTGACTTAAATCGCTTGTAAACAAAACGTAAGCACCATTTTTGGCATGCAGATTCACATTGTTTTTTAGCTGTATGGGACCGGTAGTCCATAAGCCAGGAGGAATAACCACTACACCTCCCCCCGACTCTGAACATTTTTTAATCGCCTCATTAACTGCTTTTGTACAAAGCTGTTCTGTATTTGGAATAGCCCCGAAATCCAGGATATTCAGCGTATCCGCTTTAAACTTTGGAAGCTGTACTTCCGGCATTTTAAAAGGAAGCGTTGCAATTGATACAGTACTTTTAGGTTTAGCTGTATTTCCCGCAACATGAACTGTTTTATTACTGCAGGAAACCGTTGCAAACATTCCCGCACAGACCAGTAAAATTGTTTTAATATTTACCATTTTTTTGTACTATTTAAGAGTTAATACACTACATAAGAACTCATTAATATCTTTGTTTTTTTCTCTTTTCTATTTAGAATTACAAAAAAAGACCTCCCTGTTCACATAGTAAAGACTATGTAAACTGATGAAAATAAAATCTCTTTGTAATTGAAACTGCTAATTCATTTTATCTCCCAAATCTGTAAAATCTGCGATCCTTATTTTCACGCAGATTTAGCGGATTTTTAAAACTGTTAATTGTAGCACACTGAACATCATAGTCTATCTAAGATTATATTTTATGTATTAAATTCTTCAGTTCTTCTTTTTATTTTTTATCCAGAATCTTTTGCAGTTCGATGCCTGCCATAATAAACGGACCGACCGCTTTGGCATCATCATCCCTGATAGGTTCTGAAAGATAATATTCGAATGAGCCGTCACGATCCTGAGGATTCTTGCCTCCTAATCCGGCAACAGCACAGCATTTTGTAATTGAAATTGTTCCGTCAGGATTTTCTTTAATGAACTGTTTAAGAATTCCGTTAAAACCTGTTTTTGCAGATTTCAGATAAGCTTTACCTACGTATCCATTTCGGTAGGCTTTCGCAAAAGAATAAACAAACATGGTCGAACAGGTTGATTCCAGATAATTGCCTTTTCGTTCCGGCTGATCCATCACCTGCCACCAGACTCCTGAATCTTTTTCCTGAGCACGCAGAACCGCTTCGAAGACTTTTTGAACCATCTTTATCAGCTCTTTGCGCTTAGGATGGTCTTTTGGAACAAAATCTAAAATATCGACCAAAGCCATGCAGTACCAGCCTTGCGCTCGTCCCCATACGTGAGAGGAACGTCCCGTTTCTTTATTTGCCCAGAACTGTTGTTTCTTTTCATCATAACCATGGAAATTCAGACCTGTTTTGGTATCAAAAGTATGTTTCTGAATCAGTTCTGCCTGTAAAATAGCATCATCAACTGCTTTCGGAACATTAAAAACCGCTCCATATTCTGCAGAAAACGGATCGGCCATGTAAACCCCGTCTAGCCACATCTGCCATGGGTAGCTTTTCTTGTGCCAATACCCTCCGTCAGAATTTCTTGGGTGGCCTTCTAACTGTTTGTGAAGTGTATCCATCGCTTTTTTATAGCGTTCCTCACCTGTGTTTTTATAAATTTCAAAAAGTATTTTTCCGGAGTTTATCAGGTCGAGACTGTATTTTTCCAGTTCGTAGCCTCCCAGAATTTTTCCTTCCTTATCAATCAGCTGATCTGCGTAAGTAAGTCCGTAATCCCAATACTTTTGTTCTTTGGTATACTCATAAAGTTGCTGATTTGCCAGTGTTACCAAGCCGTTGGTGTAGTTCCATTTTGGAAATTTTACACCATCCAGAAATACCGGATTTGGAACTCTTTTTTGATCAGAATCTGCCATTTTTTTTGACCATTCAATTGGTGAAACTCCTTCAAAATCGCTTTTAGATTTTGATTGCCCAAATGAAGCCAGATGGCAGACAAACAAAGAGAGAAAACCGTATTTAATTTTTTTTGTCATTACTTATTGCTTACTTGTTAAGTCTCAATTAATTGAAACTTTAAAAATACTATGTTTTATAAGAATGGGCTTCGACTCCGCTCAGCCTGACACATTTTTATTACATCAAGTTTTATTACTTATTGTTGTCTTCTACCCTAAACCAGTCATAATTGGCATAGCTGCTGTCACTGACAGACGCTGTTCCGGTTGCAAAAAGTCCAATTTTTGCTCCAACCCAACGACCAGCACGCGGTGTAAACGGTTTTCCAAATGCTTTGAAATCTTTTCCGTCGGTACTGTAATAAAAAGTAACCTTAGCATCAAAAGGCTCTTTGTTTTGCAGCATTTCAACTTTGGAACGGAAGAAAATTTCTTTTTTGTCAATAGGCACAGATGCAATTTCAGTTTCCATATCTTTAGAAGTTCTGGCATTTTTCATTAAGCGCTGAACCAATCTTAATTTACCTTCCTTAGTCTGTTCAATAGCGATGTAAGCGTAATCTTCTCCAAAAACAATTAAACCTGTACCTGATTCTTTAGCATCCGGATTATTTTCGAAAGTTAATTTTGTCGTTGCTGTAAAATTGTCTCCCGGAAATTTCTGTAATAACAAGTTCGGCATCATCCACATTGTTTTCATATCCGCCGGGCGGGGAATACAGTTCAGACGCAGAAATCCCAGATTAGCAGATGACCATCCCCAATGTCCACCGGGATTTTGATTCGCCTGCCATTGCCATTGCAATCCTAATTGATGGCTATTGAATTCATCCGAAGAAATCAAAGGAGTCGCAGGATAGTTTTTACCCACATTTGGTTTTGTCCATTCCATCACCGGTTCCCCTATTCCGTCTTTGTTGGTGTCTTTGCCCATAATTGGCCAGCCGTCTTTCCAGGTAACAGGCTGCAGATTCACGATACGTCCGTAAGCCCATCGGTCCTGAAAATGTATAAACCATCCGTCTCCGTTTGGAGTCTCCACGTATCCACCCTGATGAGGCCCGTTCATTTTCGTGTCGCCCTGATGCAAAACAATTTTAGATTCATAAGGTCCCCAGACGTTTTTAGAACGCATCGCCAGCTGCCATCCCGGTTTCACACCTCCTGCTGGAGCCATAACCCAGTAGTAGCCATCACGTTTGTACATTTTGCTTCCTTCAACAGTTGTATGACCGTTATGCCCGTCAAAAACCATCGCCGGGTTGCCGATTAGTTTAGTACCATCCGGTGCCATTTCAGACATCATCAAAACCGTTTTTACATTGGCACGGCTGCCTGCAAAAGCATAAGACAAATAAGCCTTTCCGTCCTCATCCCAAAACGGACAGGTATCAATAATTCCCTTGGCTTCTTTTACCAAAACAGGTTCATCCCAGGTTCCCGAAGGATCTTTGGTTTTGACCATATAAATTCCGAAGTCAGGATCACCCCAATAAATATAATATTCTCCTTTATGATAACGAATTGCAGGAGCCCAGACACCATCGCCGTGACGCACGGTACGATAATGTTCTACAGGAAACTGATTTTGCAATGCGTATCCAATCAACTGCCAGTTTACCAAATCTTTTGAATGCAGAACAGGAAGTCCCGGAGCACTATTGAAACTCGAAGCCGTCATGTAGTAACCATCCTCCCCGGCACATAAATCGGGATCAGAATAGTCTACATGTAAAATCGGATTCTTGTATTTTCCGTTTCCTAAATCGGCATTCCAGCCCTGGGCATTTGCCCCAAGCGTACAGACTGTCAAACCTATGGACAGTAATAATCGTTTTAATTTCATTTTATTATATTTAATCAAGATGTTACTAAATCTGAGTTCTATTGTTTTTTTGAAGCAGAAAACATTGGGCTTTTTTTTAGACAAATAGAACTGCTGCGATCAGCATTTAGAAAGAACAGTTAAAAAGAAGTACCCTTTACCGGATACTTCTTTTTTTACTAATTAATTAACCAACAATATTTATTTAGGAAGCCATCTGGTATCTCCTACCTTGTTGGTAACGATAGGTGAATTGGCATCTTTAATTGTTAAATCTCCTCCTTTTGGATTCACGAACAGGTTTTGTGCACTTATTCCTAAGGCAGTTCCCTGCATGCTTGAAGGCCCTAACAGATAATCTGTAGTGGTGTAATTGTTGCTGTATGTAGTTGTACTTCCTGCAGCAATTGCATTAATTAATTTACCACAAGCAGAAGCTAATAATACATTCCTGAATATCAAAGTAGATCCGGCTGCGTTTTTAAGATTAATTAAGGAACGGTTATACGCATAATCATAAATCGTTATATTGGTGTATTCCAAATAAATCGGATAAGCTGAATCGCCATAATCAAACAGGTTTTTAAAGTTGTATGTATTATTGGTTGTCCCATAATAGTCTCTCATAAACGTACAATTTTTGAAAACGGCTTTTTTGAAATTGTCAGCTCCGGCAGAACCAAGTACAAAAGTACCATAGGTTCCGGAATGACCTCCAACCTCATCCAGAGTACAATAAGTCATCTCAAAATTTCCTACTTCTTTGTATTTTCCGCTTCCCTGATGTCTCCAGAAACCACGTTTGAAATTATTAAAGTCGCAATTGTAAATGATAACTTCATCAATTTTCCATGAAGTTCCGCTATTAAAGAAATAACTGGCATCAATAGTCTGATAAAAGCGAATGTTTTCAAACTCTAATTTGTTTAATAATGCCCCTTCGGCGATATTCCAGTTTCCGTTCATCTCAATTTGAGGTTTTGCTCCTTCTGTACCACCTGTAAGTTTAAACCCTTTTGAAATCGTAAATGGCGTAATCTTGAATAATGAACCTGCTTCAAGGAAATATACTGTTCCTTCCGGAATTGTTGCATCGGCATTATTTTTTTTCAACAATGCATCTAAATCATCCCCTTTCATAACCAAAATTTGTCCTGGTGCTGGTCCTGCCGAACGGAAACTTTCCTGATTGTATGGTCTGTCATAAACACGTGGCTTCTTAGTATCATACACATTTACATTGTAGGCTGTACTTTTTTCCAGACCTTCAATTTTAGCCTGTCCAAGACTTATTTCTGTCTGAGTCAATTTACGTCCTATAGCCGGAATTTCCTTAGACTGTGCCGGCGCAACAGCAATACTGTCTACAGGGTTAGCAGCATCTACTGTCCAGTTTACGGTTACTTCAGTTTCTGTGATGTTAAACTTCTCTACAGGTTGTAATATATGAGCATACGCCGGACGCTCTTCTGTAAGGGCATTTGTATAAGCCCATTGCGAATTGAATTTAGGATCAGCGCTATTCGAACGAACCCTGATATAAAACTGTGTTTTGTACGGAATATCATCCATCAAAAGTTGTGTATCTGTAATCGTATACGTTTTAAAAAGACTGTTATAGTAATTATCTAAATGCAATTCTACAGTATAAGAAACAGCATCATTTACTTTATACCATACTAAAGCTATAGAATTACCTTTAACTAAAGTAGGGGTACTGGTATCAGAGAGAGAGATGTCCATAATCTTAGGCTGAAACAAATCTCCGACCTTTGCATACGCAAACTCGTCCTGCTGGCAGGAGTTTAACATTCCTCCCAGCAAAATCATGCTGAGGAATGATAAAATATAAATCGCTCTTTTTGAATTTTTCATTTGTAATTCAATTTAATAGTTAAAACCATAATAATTCTGAATAGCCCCTCGATGATCCGAAATCACTTTAGAAGGATAAGGACATAAATAACGTAATGGGTCATTTGGAGATTTACTGGACGCATTATTAAAATTGATGAAACCTCTAAAACTCCACTTCACCTCGTTGTTTGGCTCATAAGCCTGAGTGTCATTGTTTAAAGCATACCACTTTGTTGCAAAAATGGTTTCTGTATAACCTGCCGGTTTCGACTGTATAACCGGATCAATTCCTTTAATATCCAAAATTGTTTTGCTTGGGTTATTAGCATCCGGATTCGGAATCTCTTTCCAAAATACACTTCCCGGAACATTGTCTACACCAGGAACATAAGCACCATTGGCTACTTTACCCCAGTTTACAAATTTGTTGTATTGGTTGTAGATCACCTCGCTGTATTTATTCCAGCGGGCTAAATCAAACTTACGCTTGCTTTCTCCTCCAAATTCCCAGGCACGTTCATCCATAATGGCCTGAAAAAACAGATCCGGATTTGATTTTGAAGCCACATAACCATCTACTTTTGTAGCCCAGTCTGCCGCGCTGAATGCTCTGCGGCGTACTCTTTTTAAAGCTTCCTGAGCATCCTGACGAGGCCCAAAACGTTCGTTTACTGCTTCTGCATACATCAATAATACATCTGCAAAACGCATCCATGGATAGTTGACACCGGTTCCTTTCTGACTTGTACTTCCTTGTGGGTCTCCATAAAGTTTTGACCACTTTCCAACAGCAAGCTTAGCTAAGTCGAGACGAATTACCTGTTTTAGAGTTGCATCATACGAATAAGGTGCGCAGGTAACATCACGTCTCAAATCTTTACTGTCAAATGAAAACAAATAGGTTCCTGCTAAATTAAGACTTCCGGAAGCGCTTCCGTAAGGGTGAGTTCCTTCTGTAATCGGAATACCTATAGCATAACCATATTCTCCTGAAATAGATTTTAATAATGGTAATGAAAACATGACATCATCAGTATCCGGTGTTACCCAATTGTTTTGTGTAACCCAAAAATTACGGTAGCTTAATTTGAGGTCATGCTGTCCTTCATTAATTACTTTACCTAAATACTGGATAGCAATATCATAATACAATTCATGGTTTTCTCCACGAACCATGTGTCCAATACTCGCCGGATCACTATCCGGACGCAAAGCCCATCCTCCTCGTGTCAGGGCAAGTAAACCAATCAATCCCTGGTTAAAACTTCTTGTGGCACGCTCTGTACCATACTCCACTGCACTTGCATATTGCATTAATGGCTCTACCGATTTTAAGTCGTCTATTAAAAATTCAAGAATTTTATTTCTGTCTGTAACTCCTACTCTAAAATCTTCATCACCGGTTGATGATTTAGTACGAAACACCACATCTCCCCAAATACGGATCATATCCAAATAGATCATAGCACGGATTGTTTTAGCCTCTCCGTACATTTGTGTAATTTTTGAAGGCTCAGTTTTGCTGGCTGTTTTATAAAGATCAGAACCTTCAATTCCTTCAATAATATCATTCGCCCCATTGATAATTTTGTACATGGCATTCCATGTAGCGTTCAGGGTTGTCCAATACGGTTTCGGTTCAAAACAGGCAATATCAGAGCCGTTAACATTCACCGCAGTAGTACTCACCGCCGCCATCTCTACATCTGTATTTGGATTAAAAACAAAGGCAAGACGATTAGAATACGCATCGTCTGTCAGCATAAGTGTATATATCCCTGCAAGTGCAGATTGTATTTCCGTTTCAGAACTAAAAACTTCATCTTCAGTAAAACCGGTTGCCGGATGTACATCTAAATAATCATCGCAAGCTGTAAAACACAGAGCGAAACTACATAGCATACTTAATAATATCTTTTTATTCATGATTTTAAAATTTGATTTAATTAAAATGACAGCTGAGCTCCAAATGTGTAGTTTCTTGTTCTTGGATACTTATCGTTATCAATATTCGGGGTCAATCCTGTTGCCAGATTAACTTCCGGGTCATAGCCTGAATAATTCGTCCATACATATAAATTAGTACCGGTTACATACAAACGAACTTTGTTAAATATTAATTTTTTGGATACATCTATCGGAATCGTATATCCTATAGAAAGTGTATTCAGTCGTAAAAAAGAACCATCTTCAACAGCATAAGACGAAGCAATAGGACGACCGATTGAAGTTGGGTTCCACATCGTCGCATTTTTATTGAAATCGGCCAAAAGTTCCGGTGAGTAACGAAGATCGTTCCCCATATCATCAAAGTTTCTCCAACGGTTTTCCAGTCCTACTTCCATCCCTAAATTATTTTGGTTATTTTCCCACCAGGAAGTCATTCTAACTTTGTTGGCATTGAAAACATCAAACCCAGATACGAAGTTGAAGAAAGTATTAAAATCAAAATTTTTCCATACGGCATTCAGTCCAAAACCTCCTGAATATTTAGGGTTTGTATCACCAATCACTTTTCTGTCGTTTGCACCAATTACATACGTATTTGAATCTGATGAGTCAACAGGTGTCAGCTTTTTAAATTTAGCATTTCCCGGACGCGGATCACCCGACAGGTTTTTGGAGTTGGCCACACCTTCTTTGAGTTTCCATGTTTTTGTTAATGGATCAAATGACTCGAAATCGTCCATGGTGTAAAAACCATCATTCACAAAACCATAAATCAGACCTTTTGAACCGCCTACATAAGCCCGATAATCATCATCATTTAATAGTTGCGTTCCTGCCCATCCTGAACTAAGGATCCATTCATTCTCTCCGCTTGAAAGGGCGTCAATTTTATTTTTATTATATCCAATATTGAAATTTACATCCAGATGAAAATCTTTTTTCTGAACCAAAATAGCATTAATAGCAAACTCAACTCCTTTGTTGGATGTCTGTCCCACATTGGTCATAATTTTACTAAATCCTGATGCTCCCGGAATATCAGAAGGCACTAACAAATCTTTTACCGTGTTTTGGTAAAATTCGATATTACCCGTTAGACGTTCTTTAAAAAAGCCAAAATCAACACCTATGTTAGCTGTATAAGTTGTCTCCCATTTTATATTAGGATTGTTTAAATACGTTACATTCTTGCCTTCAGGATTATAAAAATTGTAGTAGTTATGACTTTTCTCTCCCCAGCCAACTGATCTGTCTTGCGAAACACCATAATATTTGGCATACAAATCGCCATCAATTCGGTCATTACCCGAAACTCCATAACTCAAACGCAATTTTAAATTGGAAACAGTTGTACTCTCCTTTAAGAATTTTTCATTTGATATTCTCCAGGCAAATGCTCCGGCAGGAAAAATTCCCCAGCGATTTTCCGGACCGAACTTTGTCGAACCGTCTGCACGAAGTGTAAATGTGGCAAGGTATCTGTCATCATAACCATAATTGACACGACCAAAGAATGATGAAATTTTATTAGGTGACCCTTCTTTTGAGGTATTCCCCCAAGGAGTTCCTAAAGCAAGATTATCTAATGCCTTTTCTGCTGTTATGTTTTCAGGAAAATAACGGGTGGTATACGTTTTACTAAAGCTTCTCTGATCCTTCATTTCCTGACCCAACATCGTTTGGAAATCGTGAATTGTATTGATTTTAAAGTTATAACTTAACACGTTGTTCAATTGTGTGCGAGGACTTTGGGTCATTTGCCAGCCCACTAATGGCAGACCGCCATTCTCATTTGCTCTTTTAGTTTTTAAACCCCAAAAACGGCCGTCTTCTTCATACTGGTATTCAAAACCAAATGAACTGCGAAGACTTAATCCTTTCATTATATTCCATGTCAATGCTCCAACTGTATTGAATGTACGTGCGGTACGCTCACGATAATTTCTTTCAGCTTCCTGTATCGGATTCATACGTGGAACAGGTTCATAATCTTCCGGATCAAAATAAGTATCATCTTCTGGTAATGTCATATAATCCTGTAAACCCATTGTAGGTGCCTGACGTATTGCATTTAGCAGACTTACCCCCTCTGTACCAGATCCATCAATTGTCTTGTTTATGAAACGGGACTGAAATTCAAAAGTAAATTTATCAGACAATTTTGTATTAAGTGTAAGGTTCATGTTGGTCTGTTTTAAACCTGTTCCTACCAATACACCAGGCTGATCCTGATTGGTTACCGAAAACTTAAATTTGGTTTTTTCGTTACCTCCATTCATACTAAAATCAAGGTATTTAGTAATCGGGTTAGTACCAAAAATTTCGTCCTGCCAGTCAGTACCAGCATCACCTTTATAAATATACATTTCATTGGCCTGTCCGTAGCGGTTGTAAAAAGCTGTTGGATTTGAGGTTCTTCCTTTTTCGTATTCATATTGCATCATAACATACTCATACGGATCCATTACATCCAGACGGTTCGCTAATGTTTTTATTTGCATATAGCTGTTAATATTTACTGAAACCCTTCCTACTTTAGGATTTTTTGTAGTAACCAAAATAACCCCGTTAGCACCACGGGCACCGTAAATAGCAGTTGCTGCAGCATCTTTTAATACCTCTACCGATTCTACGTCTGTTGGCGGAATATCATTTAGACTGGCAACTTCAAATCCATCAACCAAAATTAAAGGTGAATTGTCCTGTGTAATAGAACCTCCTCCACGAACTCGTATCATGATTTCAGAACCCGGAGAACCATCAGCAGAAGTAATCTGAACACCCGGCATTCTACCTACCAACGCTTCAGCCACAGAACTGGTTGGAACTTTTTCTAACACTGTTCCTTTTATACTCGAAACGGCTCCCGTCAGGTTTGCACGTTTTTGCGTACCGTAACCAATTACCACTACTTCGTTCAGTTCACTGGTCGATTCCTTCATTTCAATGTCAATTCCCGAAGTGCGTCCGTTTAAAGGCACCGTTATATCTTCCAGACCAATAAACTTAACCACCAAAACAGCCGTTTTAGGGTTGGCTACTTTGATAGAAAATTTTCCGTCAAAATCACTGGTGGTATTTGATTTTTCATTCTTTACCATAATTGTTGCACCGGGAATAGAGCCCATTTTATCTCTCACCACTCCCGTCACAGTTTCCTGAGCATAACCGCCAACCGCAAAAAAGAAGACGATTAACGTACTCATGATATGTTTTTTTATCATCATAACTACTATATTTTATTTTGATTTAGATTTGTTTTCAAATCTGTTCATCATTTGATTTTATTTATTTGGTCTGTACAACTCCATTAATGGTTACTACATAATCTTTAATGATTGGCGTATCCGGATCATTAAGGTTAAAATCGATGTTAGTAACCCCATTTCCTAAAATTGGAAAAGAGCCTTCAAATTCTTTTGTTTTTACCACAACCAAATCGGCAGTCATAAACTCAATACGAATAGTTACATTATTCGCTGCTTCATCAGTCTGAAATACAATAAAATCATCTAAGTAGTTAATTCCTCCTGTGGTCGTTTTCTTAGATCTGGAAACCGACATATCTCCTTTTATAAATGTTTCATCAGAAACTTTATATCCGTTGCGTTTTACAGAAACTGTAGTTTTTATGACGGCATAGCTTGGATCAGCTACAATGTCTTTTGACTTCAGACGTAATGTCCCTGTTCTGGTAAGAATGTTCAAATTAAGCTTTTCCTCAAATGGCGTTGCGTAAGGAACCACAGCTGATAAGTTTACTTTTTGATCGGCATTGACTGACTGAGGAACAACAAAATCATTTAGATTTACTGGTAAAAGAACCATTTCTGCAGGAATATCTGATGCAATAAACTTGTAGCTTCCTTTCTCAAGGGCAAAACGATAAAGCGAACTGTAATTACCAAAATAATCGCCGTTCTCTTTATAAATAAAAATAGGTCTTGTAGATATCCCTACATTTATATTCCAGGGAGTACCATTCAGCTGAAGCGCATAATCTCTTACAACTGAAGGTTCATATTTCATTTCGTCACTTGAACAGGACCCCATCATAAAAAGAAGCAATAATGCTCCGGGTATCAGGCTTTTCATTTTTTTCATATTCGTATAATTTAAAAATGAAAACTGCTTCCCTTTTGCCCGGTACAGGTGAGTTTCTGCACGACCTTATCTAGTAGATTAAAAATGTCTGTTTGTCTCATAAAGTTTGGTTTTAATGGTTAGTTAAGAATTAGTTAAAACTTAAAGGTTTATGGGACAAAACTAAACAGAGAGAATCTGAATTGGGTGTAAATATTGCTTTTCGAAGAGGGTTAAATCACTAATTCAGACTACCTCCCCTAAAGAATCAATAATTATTTAAGATATTTTTTACATAGTTTAAAAAAATAAGCAGAAATAAAAATAGATTTACCTAATAACTACTTTAGGTACTTTTGTCAGACTGAGCGGAGTCGAAGTCCTATTCAAACTATAAAATCCTTCGACTAAGTTTATCCTGAGCGAAGCCGAATGGACTCAGGATGACACCCAAATCAATTACAATAGTTATCTCACTGTCAGGCTGAGCGGAGTCGAAACCCCGTTCCAATTGCCACCACTAGGTTTTATTCAATTAAAAAGTAAAATACAGAATGTGGTTGTTCTATTTTTTTTAAGTATTTTTCTTACTTTTAGTAAATAGAAATCTTTTAAAAAACCTTTTCAAATGAAACAATATTATGTCTACATTTTAAAATGTTCTGATGATTAGTTATTACACCGGAATGACAAATAATTTAGAAAGAAGATTAAACGAACATAATTTAGGACTAAATAAAGAGCTATACTTTTGACAAGAGACCATTAGAATTAGTCTTTTATACTGAATTCAATGAAGTAAACCAAGCCATCTCGTTTGAAAAACAAGTAAAAGGATGGAGTAGGAAAAAGAAGGAAGCTATAATCAATGACAAATGGGAAGATCTGAAAAGACTTTCAGTATGTTTAAATGAAACGGCTCATAGAAATTATAGTGGTAAATAAGCCTTCGACTCCGCTCAGGTTGACACTCGAATTAATTAGCCCGAACGTAGTCGAAGCCATTCAAATAAGTTAGTACAAACAAAATTAGAACTAAACGTGCCTTCGACTAAGTTTATCCTGAGCGAAGCCGAATGGACTCAGGATGACACTCGAATAAATTACAAAAGATATCTCACTGTCAGGCTGAGCGGAGTCGAAGCCCCTTTTTACAATATCTGCCTTAAATATTTGAATTTTTAACGAAACTGTCTCCTATACTCAGCCGGAGTCTGATTGAATTTTGCCCTAAAACACTTTCCGAAATATTTCAGGTCATTGAAACCGACTTCAAAACAAATTTCTTTTATCAGTAAATCTTCATTTTTGATCAGCTCCGCAGCTTCATTCAGTCGCATGTCGCGAATAAACACGACTGGGGAAACACCGGTAATATGTTTCAGTTTATTAAAGAAACTCGCACGTGACATGCACATCAACCTGCCTAACTCATCAACAGAAAAATCTGTTTTAGACATATTTTCCTTTACTAACTTGATTACCTGAACCATGAATTTATTGTCCTTATTAGAAATTTGCAATGGTTCCTCTTCGACAATTTCAGTGATATTACCTGTAGAGTACAAACGCTGCAAACGAAGGCGCTGCTGCAGGACATTTTTTACCCTTGCCTTTAAAAAACTCACATTAAAAGGCTTTGTGATATAGTCATCAGCGCCATATTCCATTCCTTCCAGTTTGCTTTCTATGGATGATTTTGCGCTAAGCAGAATAACCGGAACATGGCTGACAGCAAAATTATCACGAATTAATTTGAGCATTTCTATACCGTCTGTTTCCGGCATCATAATATCGCTGATAATAAAATCTGGAGATAGCTCTTTGGCTTTTATATATCCTTCGGCACCATTTTCTGCTATATAAATGGTGTATTCCTTTTCTAAAACTGATACGATAAACGCTCTCAATTCCGGGTCATCTTCTACAATAAGACCAACCGGCATTTCTCTTACTTCTTCTTCAAACAGTACAGAATCAGGTTCGGTTTCAATTTTTACTTCTTCCTGTCTATATTCATCGGTTTCCTCCAGTAAAATATCGACATCATCAGTAAAATGTTTGTATCCTTTTAAGAACTCAATCCGGAAACAGCTTCCTTTACCGGGTGTACTCTCAACAGATATATCTGCACCGTGTTTATCTATAAGATCCTTTACAATAGAAAGACCAATTCCGGTACTTGGGTTATGTGGATTTTCATTATAATTGGAGAAACGTACAAACAATCGTTTTTGGAGCAGCGGGTTAATTCCGGGACCGTTATCTGCCACCTTTAAACAAACATGTTTTTCAGATTCCTCAATCAATACCTCAATCGTATCTCCTTTATTGCAATATTTGAAAGCATTAGAAAGCAGATTGACTAAAATTTTATCCAGACTGTCCGGATCTGCCCATATTTTTGAATTTACAGCACTAACATTTACCTTTAACTGTACGTCACGCTGAATACTCATTTCGATGAAATTTTCACACATTTTAGTAGCAAACTCACCTAAATTTACCTCACTTACAACCAGTTTTCTGTCCTGAATCCTTCTCAAATCTAAAATCTGACTTACCAGATTAAGCAGCTTATTACTGTTTTTTTCAATCACACGAAGCTGACTCTTTACAGAATCTTTAATAGTATCATCTGAAAGCATTTGCTCCAAAGGGGCCGTAATCATAGTAAGCGGAGTACGGATTTCATGCGAAATATCGGTAAAGAATTTCAGTTTTAACTCTCCCATTTGCTTTTGCAGTTCTACATCATTACGTAGTTTTAAAATGGTTAAAATAGCACGACGAATTAAGATAAACAAGCCAATAGCCAGTAACAGATAACAGAAATAAGCAAAATTTGTCCCCCAGACAGAAGGGCGAATCGTAATTTTTATTTGCCTTTGATTATTTGCCCATAAATTGTGTCCATTGGTAGAAGATACCAAAAGTGTATATTCTCCCCTGCCCAAATTGGTATAATTAATAGACTGTCCGCCTTTGATATAATTCCATTGTTTGTCGATCCCTTCCAATTTATAGCGATACACAATGCTTTCACTCTTAAGATAATCCAGAGCTGAAATTTGAATTCTGAAAAAATTCTGGTCATGCTTCAGCGTAACTTCTTCAAGCAAATCAGGGTTCTTTGGCGTATCAGGGTTTATTTCGTGTAATTCTTTATTATTAACCCAAAATCCGGATATTGCCAGATAAGGCTTAAAATCAAACGGTTTAATGGCTTCTGGTTTAAAATAAATCGCTCCGTTTGAATACCCTACCACAATTTCACCATTGGCAAGACGGCATTTTGTCGCTTCCGAAAATATTTCTGTACCAATAAGCGATTTTAGTTCAGGGAAAGTTTCGGCAGTATTTCTTTTAGGATCAAACCGTACCACCTGATTATCGCTCATTAGCCAAATTTTGCCAGCTTTATCCTCCTGCATAGAGACAACTCCTTCAACCGGAAAAACAATCGTCTCATTCCATACTGACTTTACCTTCAGCTGATCTTTTTTATCTACTGCAGTTAATATCAAACCTTTTCCATTCGTCGCCAGCGCTATCAGATTATCATTGGTTATCAGCACATCCAAAATGTCGTTGCCCGAAACCTGTGGGTATTCTTTAAAGGGCAGTTTTCCTGCATTTATATTTCCGCCAGGAAATGAAAATAATTTATAAGAGGAAATAAAAAACAATTTATGGTCTTTACTTTCGACTATCGAACGAACTTTATCAGCCGTTTTTATCGGATAGTTTTTTAGCTCGTTGTTATAATTAATAAATTGAGGTCCTTTATCTGACTCCCGAATGAGATTGATTCCGCCACCCCATGTCGCCACATAAATCTGACCGGTTGATGCCTGAAAAATTTTAAAAATATTATCGGAGTTTATACCGTAACGGTTCTTTTTATCGTATTTATAATGGATTACTTTATAACTAAAAGGCTGCACACCAGGCAGGAGACAAAACAGACCATTTCCTCGTGTTCCTACCCAAATCCTGCCTTTGGTATCCTGTAACATGCTGTAGACATCTGCCCCCCAGCCCGGACCGGAAGGAGACAATGTTCCATCTGCCCCCAACACACCAACTCTCTTTTTTTGAGCGTTGAAGAGGGTAATTTTTTCGGTGCGGCTGGCGACCCAGATATTTCCTTTATTATCTGTCATCAAACTTCTGACATTGTGTTTATGTCCGTTATCTGATGAATTCAGATTTAATGTTGAAAAATTATTATTGCTAAAAGTAATCAGGTCTAATCCCTGTTTATAAGAGCAGAACCACAAGTTTCCTAAACGGTCAAACATGGCAGTATGCATCACATCCGATACTGTCTCTCTGGATTCCCGTATACAGCGAATTATCGAACATAATTTATTTTGTTTTTCGTCCCAGTAAGCAAACGGTTCGTTGTTAGACTGAATCCACACTGTTCCGTCAGGTGAAGTAAGAAGAAAACTTTTCCTTTCGACTCCGACAGTAGAAGGATCCCCTGAATCTACTTTCATGTGTTTTGCTGTTGTGGTTACCAAATCAAATTGGTATACACCTGATCCAAAAACCTCAAACCAAAAATAACGCGAACGTGTTGATCCCAGATAATTAATTTTCTTGCCCGGAAAACCGGCTAATGTTTTGCTGTTGTAAACATCCAGCTTACCTGTTTTGGTATCATAAAAATAAAAGTCATTTCCTCGTGAAACCAACAGTATCTTGCTTCCTGCGACAAGTTCTGCCTGAACAATATCTTGTTGTACATTTAGGTTAAAGTCGAAAAAAGTACTTGTTTTTTTAGAGTAACGAGTAAGTTTTCCTCGGGCGCCACCAAACCATATATCTTCTTTGGTTTCCATAAAAGAAATATACGAACATGATTTTCCGGGCTGTCCGGCCATATTCACAAAGAAATATTCCGGTTCTGCACTTCCTTTCTTTAATCTGCAGATACCATTATCTGTCAAAATCCAGGTTATTCCTAAAGTATCTTCAAAAACATCGTGAACTTTACCCGAATGTTTTGTTGGGTCAAAAATGATTTTTCGAACTTTTTTATTAGTTTCAAAAACAATCAGATGCTTTTTATGCTGCGGAAAAAGCCATACTCTTCCGGAAGGCATTACTTTGAACTTTTCAAAATCATTCTCCGAAGCCGATTTCCCCTCAAGCGGATAATGAAAACTTAGGTTATGTCTGTCGAAATAATACACATTATTTTGCTCAGACTGAATCCAGATGCGTCCGTTATTGTCAAACTTAAATTTAGAAACCCTGTTTGAAATTAAATTTAAAGAATCCTTTTGTTCTACCCTGAATTTCTGAAAAGTACTTCCGTCATAACGAATTAGCCCGTTAAAAGTTCCCAGCCAGATAAATCCTTTTTTATCCTGCTGAATATCCAGAATACGGGACTGACTCAACTTGACATCGTGTGAAAAATGGGTCAGAATACCGGATGGCTGAGCGATACACAAGGCACAGCTCAAATAAAAAAAGATAAAAATCAGGTTTCGTTTCAACATTTAAATTTTTATTAGCGTAAGCAGAACACAAAAATATCAAAATTCTCTTCGGAACCTAAAATACACCCTGTCAGTAGTGAAATACCACCCTTTAAATAGTTATTTGTCCCCATTTCATGTTTTCAATATAAATTAAAAACACAATACAAGCTTTATAACATCCTTCAAATAGCGATTTATCCCAAGCTGAAAAATAGAAACATCTAATTTTGTGACAGAAAAGTAATTGGTTATTCAAAATTATTAAGAGAGATTATTAAACACATAGAAACATAGATTTTGTAAACTAAAAAAAGGCGTTTCACTAAATTCAAATACACATAGCTATTTGTGAAGAAACATATTTCTTTTTTATAATCTTTATTTAAACTAAAAACACTATGTTTCTATGTGTTAAATCAATTTTAATAAACAACATCAAAAAGATTTAATATCAAATCAATTACTTTTAATTAATTCAAGTTGCTAGTTTGCAAAGCATAAAAAACACAAAGCAGAGGTTAAGTAAATTTGTTTTGCGAACCAATAAACAGAACCAATGCTTTGTAAAGACAAAATTATATCAATTTTT
>NZ_JBBYHS010000024.1:0-81852 GCF_038290035.1 Flavobacterium calami | reverse complement strand
ACATCAAGAAAATGTTTCCTAGAACAATACATGCAGTTACACTTGAAGGTTTTCTAATAAAGTTAACTCTGTTTGTGTTTGGACTCCAATTAAACAAATCAATTAACTAGCAACTTGAATTATCTAATAAATCAGCTATTTTTCCTTTTTTCAGGTTAATTATACTATTTTTATTATCGGTCAACCATCCTACCAACTTATCTTTCGTTAAAGTTGTATTTTTCAATCTCCATTGTATTTCTTCTAATGAGTTTGCTGTAAACAGATCGCGCTCAATAAATTGTTTTTGTATCTCCCCGCTAGCGCGAGCGTCCCGCTCGTGCCCGTAAAGCATCATCAATTAATATCAATTTCCAAAACAGTTTGGTCATTATCTCCATAATTTCTGGCAGAGCTATATTTCCAGTCTATAGGATTCGTTACAAAGCCCGTTTCGACTGGATTGTTATGAATGTAATTTAATTTTTGCTCAAAAACTTTTAAAGACCAGATTTCAATAGGTTTATTGTTTTGCTGCCAAAACTGCCTGAATTTGACGTTGCTGTTTTTCTTTCCGGCTCTTTCAAACATCCATAATATCCATTGGCTCCGCCGAACCACTTCGTTAGGTTTCTTTTCTGCTTTCTTGCGGGTTTTCTTCAATTGCTTTGAGCATTTTTCTGGAAGTAAAGCCTTTAAAGTCTCTTATTAATCCTGAAGGATCTCCGCTTGCCGATCTAAAAATTAAATGAATATGGTTAGGCATGATACAATAACCATAAAGTTCCATAGATTTATGCTTTCTGCAATAATCTAATGACTCAGTTATGTTAGCAAAATATTCGTCTCTTGTAAATACATCTATCCAGTAAACCGTAGCAAAACTTATAAAGTATGCTCCTGTTTTTTCTCCAAACTTGTATTTTCTGCTCATTTATTTTTTTTGAGCTAATGTAATAAATACTTCTCTTTTATGAGCAGGACGGTTTTAAGTTAAGGAATACTTTGTGTACACGAGCATGATGCTCGCGCCAGCGTGGGGTAGTTTTGAGTTACTGTAAAAGATATACTTTGTGTTCACGAGCATGATGCTCGCGCCAGCGGGGGTTGCATGTATTTCATTCTCAAAAATTTCTGCCCATTTTTTGCCTTTACTATCAACTAAAACAAGTTTGCCGTCAAGCTTTTTAATTGTCCAGGTACTTGGTAATTGTTTTGTGATTTCAAGCAGTTCAGCTAACCTTTTAGAGCCCAATGTTTTTTCAAGGTCTTCAAGTACTTGTTTGTCAAGATTCTCCCTCTGGCTCTCGTTTGCAACGAGTGCCTACTTAACTTAAAAGATAAATCGTAGCGTTTGCAACGCGGCTGTATTAAATACATTACCATAAAGGTTCAATATTTACGTTACAAAAAACAGTGTTGTCTTCTTCATAATTTCTATAACTACTATTTACATAATCTCGTTCATAAAAAACAATTTCTGCTTCAATTGGATTAGAATGGATGTAGTTTACACGTTGTTCTATTTTTTCCAAAGTATCTAAGATAACGGGATGAAATCCATCTTTCCACAATTTATAATTTTTAGCTCTTCCTGATTTTTGAGCTTCAAAACTAAATTTTTTTAATAACCATTCTCTCCTGCTTTCTGGATGTTCTTGTATTGCTTCTATTAATTTTTTAGAGGTATACTTTTTAAAATCACGTATAACATTTTGCAGTTCCCCATCAAATGAATATGACTTGTCATATAGACATAGGCATGTACACTCAATCCTTTTTCCTTGATGCAATAATTCAAAGATTCATCTAAGATATTGCAATAAACGGGACGGACAAATATATCAACCCAATCAACAACAGTAATGGTAATAAAAGTGGGCACTGTACTATCAATGACTTTGTATTTTTCAGACATTCTTTTTTTTTTAATATATTGATTTTAAAAGAAAAGTAATAAAAAAAACAGGAATATACTTGCTTTAAAATTACTCCTGTTTTAGTTAACCGCGTTGCAAACGCTACGAGATGTTTTTACAAGGTAAGTAGGCACTCGTTGCAAACGAGTACCAGAGGGGGTTATTAGTTGTCTAAGTATTTGGATAGTTTGTTTTTGTCCTGAACTACCAAATCTGATAAGTTTGATATATTTATTCCATTTGTGTTTCCTGCGGATTTAGCCATGATGTCTTGGAAATCTTTTCCGAAATTCCTGCGTAAAATATCTTTAAAAGTTTCACTTTTAACCGTTCTAAAAAATTCGGTTAAATTATCAATGTTAGCAATATCAAGATGTTGAGAGTCTGTCAGTAGTTTAGCATAAAATTTATCATTTAATTGATATTTTACAATCTCAATCTTTGAATTATTTAATTTAAATCTAAGCTTGTGAACAAGTTTAATGGTATCATTATTGGTCGGAATAATAGAATTAACAAGTTCATTTTTATATTGATTTTTAATTTTTGGATCATTGTATAATCTTTCTTTTTTTCCATATTCAGAAAAAACGGCATTTTCGAATATAAAAGTCTGTAGAGTTTTATTTGATATTGTTACATTATTACCATTTTTGTTATAGTTTAAACCAACTTTTGGATTCCATATTCTTTCATCCTCAATTTTTCGTTTTTCAATAGTAGTCAATGCTTGATAATTATCGAATAATAAATCAAAATCAACATATTGATATCTTGAGGATTTGTTTTTCATTGGATTTGAAGAATTAGGAGCTAAAATATCGAGTAAAAAGGAATTGTTTAGATTTGTCAGACACATACTAATTTTTACCTGGTTTGCTAAGTTGTATATATACCATCTGCCACCCTCATTTGTTAGTGATAAAAAATTTACAATTTGAAATGGAACACCTTCGAAAGTAAAGGAAAACTTTACGTACGCCATAGACTTATTATTATATTCGAATTTGTAAATGTTCTCAATTTCGACATAATTTTTTTCCTTATCTAGACTTTTTAACTTATCAAAATGCTCCTGATCTCTTGAAATGGTCAATAATGAGTCTTTATAATCGCTTTTTGCCCATTCCAGAGTGTTTGCCGAGAAATAAGATTGTATAACACCCTCAATTGAACTATAATCTATTTCATTTGGAGAGTTTACTAATTTTAGTTTTTTTGGTTTCAAAGCTGTATAATCAAAAGTCTTTACCGAATTGTATTCTAAAACCACTCCATTGGCATCATTTACCTGGCTGTAAAATACACTAGTTGAGAATATAAAAGTTAGAAGTATTATTAAATTATTGTTCATTTTTTATTTTTCATTTTTAAAATTAATAAGTACAGAATCAAAAATATTGATATAAAGAATAAGACAGGATCTATAAAGTATGTTAATCCTAATGTTAAAGCACTATCCGGTTTTTCTATGAATAAAAAGTGACTGGATAGATTTGAATGATATACAATTATTTTATTCGGTTTTATTTTTGCGTAGTCTTTTCGTTCATTAAGATACGGATATACACTATTAGACAATGTTATTTGCGCAGTTTCATTATTAGAACTTAATATGCCTTTATATACTATAGATGTAGAGGTTGTTCCAGAATGTGAAGCAGGGTCATTTGAACTAACTAAAAGAGTATCACGGACTATTCCTCCTTTAACACATAAAAAAGAATAACTCGTTTTAAACTTTGGAAAATTATATGTTAATTCAATAATTAAATAAAAGCTTGAATAGATAATGATAAGATAAATAATAAATTTTTTCATGTTTTTTTAGTTTGTGTTTGGTTCTACAATTTGAATGTGATATAGTTTTCCTTTTTCATATTTTAGTCCTGCAACGTTTACATATCCGTTAAAAAGGACATCCATGGCTACGCCTTCGCTAAAAAACTTACTATTGATCTTTCCATCAAAATATCCAAATCTAAAGATTTCGGCTTTTGCAATTCCAGATGCTTCTCCGCCGAATGAAAAATACTCATTATTTTCAAAAGCTTTAATTTCACCTATCACGCCAAGATCCATATTAAATTTAACTATTGCAGGATTGAGTGATTCACTATATTTGCTTTTGTTTGTTTCGACATATTTTTTTTGTATCCCGGTGTATTTTATTTCTCCAGCGGATGACGCGGTAGCATCAATTCTTATTTCGATTTTGAGTGATTCTGTAACCCAGCTTGGCGTTCCCGGAAAATAAGCCAAAGGATTTGGGTTCCACTTCATTAGTGTAGCAGTTCCTTTTAAACCAATTTCAACACCAGTTTTTATTTCTGTTTGTCTATAATATAAGCGAGAATCTTCATCTTCAACGTTTTTGGCTTCGGTAGATCCTACAGCAAAATCTGCATAAAACGAAATATTACCACTACTTCTCTCATTCTTTTTAAGGAGTTTAATTCCAGGTATTTTTTCTATAATTTTAGTAGTTTTAGCCATTAAAGATTTCCATTTAAGAAACTCTTCAAGAACTTTAAAATTACTAGTTGAACTTGAAAATCCACCTTTTATAATATTTTCATCAACCCATTTTACATATACGTCTTTTGTTGTTATTTCAGGAGAACCTGAAATATTTGTAAATTTAGAATCTAAAACTTTATTATCATCAGCAAGACGAATTTTAATTTGTGTTGTTCCGTCTTTATTTTCATCTGCGACATCATTAATTTTCCATTTTATATAATCTTTTGGAATTTTTTTAAGATCTGTTTGACTTAAAACAGCCTTTATTTCCGTATTTCTGTGGTCAGTTTTTCCAGGTCTGTTTACATAATATAGTGTTTGCCCAGCATTTGCTATCCTGGTTTTTGGAGTTTTTATAGAATTTGGTATATGAGTAGCTGTTAATTTATCTTGTGTAAATTTTTCAACAACTTTTTCAATCTCCACTCGTACTTTTGGATTGCCTTCAACACTCGTCGCTTCTGCTTGTAAATCCTGTTTTAATAAATTATATGCAATAGTATTATCTTCAATTGGTAAACTATTCTTAGGAGTACTACCATTATAACCACGAACCATTTTTTGTTGGCCAGGTTCGTAAATACTGTAAGTAACTTTTGCATCACTTGGTAGAGTTTTCATTTCAAAGATTTCTTCCATATAGCGTCTATATGGTATTTTGATTCGACCACCATTATAATATTTTTGTCCTTTGTATTCTATATAATAACCATTTTCTGTTACAGTTCCATTACTTGGAGTTGTCTTAGACGGCTCTCTGGTCTCATTTTTTACAGGAGTAGTATCTTTTATTGGAGGAGGTGTAGGTAATGGTTCGTCTACATCTACAACAGTAATAGGATTATATTCAATTGGAGTTTCTGAAGGAGGTGTTGGATTATTAGGCTCAACAGTTTCTTCTTTTTCAGCAGCATCTACTTCTTCTTGTGTTGGTTTTGGCCCGAAAATAGATTCCATAATAGGATCGTATTCTTCTGAAATATCATCAGCCAATTTATCTATATCCAGCATTTTGTCCCAGTTACCTTCATCATAACTGGCAACAATCTCACCTGAAATCAGTTTAAAATCGGTATTGACTCCAATATTGGTAAAAGTAATTTTGATACGGGAAAATTGACCAATATTGATTTTTTCTCCACCAAGAGCATCGGCAGCATCAATCAGTTTTCTGAATTTCTCAAGGAAAGGCAGCGTTACATAACCGTCTCCGGTAAAGGTTCCGTTGCTTCCCGTACTGTGAAGAACCACAATAGGGAAGTCACCTGCCGTAACCACATCATTCGGGAAAAGTTCTGGTAACGGATTTTTATTGGCTAAATCCTTAGGATCCGGTTGAATACCACAACCCTGAAACGCAATTTCATCTCTGACAAGGGTTGTAAATTCTTTGATGGTGCTGTGAGTGTATTTGCCAACATCGCAGGATGCACCAACAGTATACTCATAAGTTGCATTTGGTTTTAAATTACTTATCGTGATGTTTTCTCTCGGGGTAACGAGTTTATACCATTCTGAATCTGCATTTTTTTCACGGTAATTTACCTCATAATCATAATTATCAATATTACCGCTCCAGGTTATTTTGGCCTGATTTTCACTAACTCCAGAAGTTGTGATGACAAGTGGGGCAGTACAAAAAGTTTCGTAATCAAAAGAAAAGATTTCGCTGTAACCATTATTCTTAAAAACACCTATTTCTTCAGCTCCAAAAATAGCCTTTGCCTTGATGCGCCATGCGTATTTTTTGCCCGGAAGCAGCTGAGGTTCACTAACCCCGTATTGCAGTGTGGTGTTTCTGGTAGTGGTAGTGTATAATGGAGGAGAATAAGCAAATGCGTTTTGTACAGGTGTGTATTTGTCCCAGATTTCGACTATCGAAAATTCATATTCTACATTGCTTACATTGACACTTCCGGGCGTCCAGCTGAAAATAATGTTCTGAATATTTTGCTGCATAAAAGAAGCATTATTGGAAGGCAGGTTTAGAAATGGAGGTTGGTTCTGAAAAATAATAGTACTGGTTGCGGTTTTTTGGGAGAGTTTTCTACCTGTAGCAAAATCATATACCTCTACATAAATATTGTAAGCACCATCCGGCAAAGGCTGTGCATATTGATAAGGAGTTAGCCCCAGTAGATTCTGATACTCGAAGTAAGGAGCCAGATCCACATTGGTTAACTGTAACGGAACCCCTCCTTCGAGATACAACGGACGTGCTCCTGTTACAAAATCATTTGTACTGAAAGAAATTTTGTTGCCCTGAAAATAAATTTTCAGTTTTACCTGTCTGCTGGAGATGGTCAAATCGTTTAAGACCAGCTGAATTTTTATTGGGCTGTTAATAGTTGTGGCATCTGCATAATGGCTCAGATAAATAGGAGAGGGCTGTGTAATTTGTGTAGATACCGATATAGGAAAGGTCTGTGCATAGGTTCCAACTCCAATGAGGGAACTCAACAGTAATAAGTACAGGTGTAATTTTTTCAGCATTTTGGGTAATTGAGGTTTATCCATTATTTTGTTATTTATAGCGTGCGGACTGCTTTTATTTTTGAATGTATTTTAAATCGATTTCATCATTTGAAGTGTTTTTAATCGCAAGATCATGATAAAACGGAATTATTTTTATTTCGATGGCATTGACTATTTCTGCTGCATTTTTCTTTTCTTTTATTAATTTAAAAATCCCGTCAATTGTTTGCTCGCTAAACGCTGCTGCATTTTCGTTTTGCTGTATTTCTTTTGCAGGTGTTTTTGCGGCTAATGCCATTTCATTAAGCATCCATCGGTGGTTTTTTAGCTGGTTGCGGCTGTTGTCGCTCCTTTCTACCAGTTTCAGATACGAATTGTAACTGTTTTTGTTGGCAGCATCAGCTTCATTTACCCCGTGCATCGGATGACCGTTTACCCTCCCGAGGGTTGCTACATAAACATTTTCAAGACTTTCGTCCCTTTGTTTCATGTCAGTTTCCAGTTTTTGGAAAGCCTCAACAAAATAGTTATTGTATTTTTCTAAAGTCTCTTTTTCTGTTGAGTAGGCGTCCAGATAATCCAGAACTTTTTCTTTTAAATCCTTGTCATCTGGAGTAAGGCTGGCAAGTGTGATTAAATGTTCTAAACTGGCTGTCGATTCTGTTGGCAAAGGATGAAGAACAGATTGTTTCTCTTTCAGTTGTGCAATAATCTGATCTCTTGTTCCTTCGAACAGCTGATCTTTGAAATTGATTTTTAAAACAGGATCAGCAGTTTTTTTCTCTGTTGCCGCTTCGGTTTCAGGCACCCTTTTCGGACGCAATTTTATTTTATCAAACGAATAAGTATAAGAAAGGGTAGCGGTTAAATCATTATTTTTTTGAGAAGCCGAATTACTAAATAAAGAAATTACACCCATATTAAAATTATGATTTTGAAGATAGATGTAAGATCCGTTAAGCCTGAAGTTTAAAATATCGTTTTGTTTATCACCGTTGGCGTAACTGGTATTGTAGCTTGTTGAGGCATTGGCAGTCAGTTTTTTATCAAAAAACAGTTTTGAAGCCCCGATGGTTGGTCCGATAATAAAGCTGTTCCCTGAACCGGTGTTTCCGTAAGTGTTGTTTATGGATCCGGTAAAGTTCATGTCCTTTTCGGGATAGCCAATCATATATGACACCCCCGAATTGTAATAGGTAGAAGCACCTCCCTCTATTGTTCTGCCTTCCTGTTGGTTTATGGCGTCCTGCATAGAAAAATTAGCACTTAAAGCTCTTTTTAAATGTTTGTCATTTTTTAATAAATAATTGATGTTCAAAGAAGCATTCTGGTTTACCTGTCTGAAATTTAAAGTATCCAGATATTCATAATCAGAAGTCTGGTTGATGTAGTCAAACTGGTTTCTGCTGTTGGTATAGGATTGAAAATTTGAATAGTTTACACTGAGGTTTAATTTTTCATTAGGTCTGTAATCCGCATTAATGGAGGAGACCAGACGTTTCATCTGACTTTGTTTTTGCTTGTCAAGGTTGTCTTTTTGAAGTCCCAGATTTAAGGCTAATGAAACTTTGTCTTTCAAGATGTTTTGAGTTGCATTTACGGTAATATTTTCTAAATCGTTATTGAAATAATAACCTCCTAAAGTTCTGTAATTAGGATCGATTCTTTCGTAACCCAATCCAAGGGTTCCTTTTCCGGCAGGATAAGTCAATTGACCTTTAAAAGCATCATGGCTGCTTGTCGTACTGTTTTTGTTTAAAAATAAAGAAGAAAGACTACTTCCTTTTCCGTTTCCTTCAGCGCGAGTATCTTCGGTAATACTGCTGTTGGCATATTCCGCAAAAACCTGTAATTTTTTTAAAAGTTTAAAAGAAGATTCAATACTGATGGCAGCATTTTCCTTTGGGGCTACACCTAATCCAAAAGGAATCGGGTTTGATAATGAACTGGCTTCATCTTTTGCTCTAAAAAAGGTCAATCCCAAATTTATTTTTTCAAAAGCGTATGAGGTTTTAAAACCGTATCCTAATCTTTTGTAAGTTGGTACAATATCTGGATAAGCAATATTATATTCGCTGCTTTTTAATAATCGTCCGTACATCGCACTGACTTTAAAATTACCCTGTGGCGTAAGATCGACCCCAACTCCTGAAAATTGATGCCCACTTAATGTATAAGGAGAAAAAGTCATGCTTACATCACCAATATGACCAGTAATCCATTTATATGACGGATGTATACTTAACCTGTTCATCAATACCGGTTTGCCATATCCAAATTTTTGATTGGTGTATGAAAATGAAAAAGGCAAATTGTATAAACCTGCTATATTTAAATTAATGTTTCCGTTTAGGAAAAAACTGAAAGGATCCCTGGCAGCATTTCCTGAATAGAAAACGGAACTGGCAGATGCCCCCCCGCTTACATTAACTAATTTGGCTTTGCCTAATTCCTGTACATTGAAGTTCTGTGAAAAACCAAATGCACTTATAAGAAGCAATGTTGTATTAAATAATAGTTTCTTTAAAATCATTCTTTATCTGCTATGAGCATCAAATACCCGAAAGTTATTTCGCTTTTTGAATTCTTAATTATTATTTGAAATTGATGTTTTGTATTTGATATTAAATTACTGAATGATAATTTTTCTCAGTTTACTGCCTTGCTGGGACTCAAATAGTACAAAGTATAGTCCCGGGGCAAGACCGCCCAAGTTAAAATTGAACATATAATTATCTTGGCCTTCACCTGTTTTAGAATCGATAAGCAGATTGTTGTTCAAATTGTAAACTTTTACACGGGCTGGCATGGCTTTATCCAGAGTTACATCTACGGTAAAAATTCCCTGTGACGGGTTCGGATAAATTTTCAGGTCAAATTTTTTATCAATAATAGTATCATCCGGATCTTCTTCATATTCTCCTTCTGTAACCAGAATTTGTTTGGTCTGAAAAGCGGTACAGTTTCCTTTCTTTGTATTTAAGGTAACATCATACGTTCCAGCCTCGCTAAAACTGATTTCAGCATAATCCTTATTCCTCGTAACAACGTTTGCTTTGGCAGGTAAAACCCATTCGATTTCATCAGCAGCAGGATTACTGATATCTACAATTACAATTTTTTCATTTTTGAATACCTGACTCGATACAGCAAATTCAGCACTGATAGCTGTGTTTTGACTCAATATCTGAATCGTATCTGTTGCCTCACAACCTAATTTATTGGTAACGATTACTGTATAATTGGCAGGTTCAGAAACCGTAATCATTGCTTTGTTGCTTGAGAAACCTTTGTCTGATTTCCACTTGTAGGTTGCCTGGTCATCGTTTATAGTTGCGTTTATAGTCAGGGTCTGTTCCCAGCAAAGGGTTACATCATCGCCAAGGTTTATAATGTCTTTTGGAGGATCTACAATTGTATAATTTCTTGAAATAACACAGCCTTTAGAATCTGTAATAGTTACTGAGTAGTCTCCTGCCTGGGCGTTACTCAAAGTATTTGTTTTTTCACCCGTATTCCATAAATAAGTATACGGCGCAATTCCGGCAGTAGGAGTTACTGTAATTGTTGCATCAGAACCGCCATAGCAGGTTGGTATTTTTATGTTTGCTGAAGCATCCAGATGTGCAGGCGCTGTCAGTGTAATGGTTTTGGTAATGGTACAGCCATGACTATCACTTACAACAACAGAATAATTACCCGGAGGGACGTTTTGGATGCTGGCTGTTTTAGCTCCGGTATTCCAGGCATAATTATAAGGTTGGGTTCCTCCGGTAGGGGTAGCATTAATAGTCCAGTCATTAAAATCTCCGCAAAGCACGTAGTCTGAGGTTAATGAATTGGCTAAAACAGCAGGTTCGGTAACCGCTAAAATCTGACTTGTAGCTTTATTGCCGTTAGAATCGGTAGCAATTACAAAATAAGAACCTCTGCCAATACCATTTAAAATAGCAGTTGATGCCAGTGCTGTTGGATTTCCGTTTTCAAACCACTGATAGGTATAAGAATCGCCGGCTTTTAAGAATCCGCCTGTGGTAGTTGGTTTTAAACTTCCGTTTTTATCTCCATTACACAAAATAACATTTTGAACCGCAATAACGGTTTCCAGCAATAGAGGTTCTGTTACTTCTAATAATGGAGAAGTCAGTTCACAGCCTTTTAAATCTGAAACGACGACGTAATATTTGCCTGCAGCTAAGTTTGTCGCTGTATTTGTATTTTGGCTGATATTAGTATTATCACTTTTAAACCATTTATAAGTATAGCTGCCATTGCCACCCTGAGCAGTAATAGTAGCAGATCCGTTGCTGAGACCTTTTCCGGTAGCAGGAGTTGTACTGGCAGTAATGCTTAATGCTGTTGGAGCAGTAATTTTGATAATAGCGTTTAGACTTTCACACCCCTGTGAATCTTTTACATAAATGGTATAGTCTCCTTCGGCTAAATCTGAAATAGTAGTATTTGCTACATTAGTGAAACTTTGCCAGTCTTTAACTAATATTCCTTTATTAAAATAACGATAACTGAAATTTCCATTTCCTCCTGAAGCTGTCAGTGTAATTTTTCCGTTACTGTCTCCTAAGCATTTTACAGGTTCTTGCGTTGTAGTGAATGCTAACGGATCCGGCTGAGTGACAATAATTGTGTTACTTGTCACTTCCACCTTTTTGGAATCTTTTACTACAGCATAATAATTGCCCGGTTTTACATTCAAAAGAATATCATTGTCCTCGTTGACTAATAAAGCATTATTTCTGTACCATGAATATTTTTTCTGCCCATATCCGCCATCTGCATTTATTTTTATAATAGCATTATTGGCATCATAACAACTTATATTTTGAGTTTGGTTTACACTAATGGTTAATGGATTATCCCTGAAATCAAAGTCTGTATATTTTGTACAACCTGTGTCATCTTTAGCGGAGATATAATAATGATCTTTAACCAGCCCTGTGAAATCTGCAGTTTTTAAAGAACTATCAGAAATCGTTTTTAGTATTATTTCAGTTCCTGAAGTATTTTTTGTATAAAACTTATATTCATAATTTGGTTTTCCTCCCGTAACTTCAAAATGTAGTGTACCATCATTACCATTTAGTGCAGTAGGATTTGTGTAAGTTATTTTATCGATATCAAATTTAAAATCATCAGGTTGTGTGATTGCAATATCTTCGAGAATACCAATACAATGAACAGCATCGCTGGCATTATAATTTGCATCACGGACCTCAACAGCATAAATGCCTGCATACAGTTGGTTTAATGCGGTAGGAGTAAAGTTTTCGTAGATATTGGTTACTGTATTTTTTTTCTTCCATTGGTAGGTATATTCAGGGGCAGTCGTAAGCGGAGTTCCGCCTGATACGGAAATAGTTATTGAACCATCCTTATCTCCAAAACAGTTAACGTTGGTTTTCGAAACTAAAGAAACTACAATTGGTGTAGGCTGAGTAAAAAGTACATCAACAGTATTTGAATCAACTCCGCTTATGTCAGTAGCAGTAAGGGTGTACTCACCATCAGCAATATTGGTAAAACTAGCAATATTTCCGCTAATCGAGTTAACAGCTCCGCTAGTTTTATTCTTCAATTTATAAGTATAAACTCTGTCCGCCTGATTCTGATTGTAAGTCGCTCCTCCCGTTGCTGTGGCTTCTAATGAACCGAATAAACCGTTGCATTTTGAATTCTGATGTGTTTCGGTAAGAACAGGTTTTGCAGGCTGGTCAATTGTGTAAACACCCGAAGCTGTACAACCGCTCGCATCGGTTACCAAAACGCTATAAGTTCCCGCAGCTGCATTTATTAAATTTGGGCTATTGGTTCCCACTACAGCATCTGAGTTGTTTTTCCATTGGTAATTATATCCGATAGTACCTCCTGAAGCCGTTATTGCTATTTTTCCGGTGGTCAGGCCAAAACCTGTAGCAGGGGTTACAGTACTGTTTGCAATGTATACGGATGCTGAAGGTTCGGTAATTGTAATAGTTTGCTCAGTCTGACAACCATTGGTATCCCTTACTTTTATTGTATATAACCCTTCGGCTAATCCTGTCACAATTGCATTTTGGCTGTCGGCTGTTCCTCCATTACTAATGATTGTGTATGGTTTGATTCCTCCTGAAATGTTCAGCCTTATAATACCATTATTACCTTCAAAACAGGATACATTTTGTGTAGTATAAGTAAAAGCTAATTGGTCCGGTTCAGTGATAGTAAAGGTATTGGTACCAAAAAGGGTATTGCTATTGGCATCCTTAACGGTAACAACATAATTACCTGCACCTAAATTAGATGCTTTTGAAGTCGTTGACTCTGCTAAAATTGTCTCAGTTGAAGTATATTTTGTTCCCGTTGTTATGTTACGCCACTCAAAACTGTATTCTTTAACACCACCTTTTACTATAATGGTATATTCTCCGGAAAGATTTCCCCTGCAGGCTATGTCTGTAAAAGGAGTCTGGGTTAAACTAACCACTTCTAATTTGTCAGGCTGGTTAACAGTATAGTCAATTTCCGGAAGTGTACAGTTATTGGCATCTTTTACAAGTAAATGATACACACCTGCAGCTAAACCGGTAATTGAAGATCCGGTACCAATTATCGTTGCCGATGCATCTTTACGCCATTGATAAGTATAATTTGGGGTTCCGCCGGAAACGGTAACAGATATACTTCCGTCAGCGGTTTCAAAACCCTTCAGATGAACAGGTCCAGGGCTTGAAACTTGTAGTGGGGCAGCAGGTTGTGTGATTGTAGCAGGCTGGTTTAGAGTAGCAGTACATCCGTGCCCAACGGCATCGGTAACAATAACATTGTATTCGCCTTTTTCAAGCTGATTTAAATTACCTGTATAGATCACACCATCTTTAGTCCATTGCTGTGTGTAAGGAGCAGTTCCTCCCTCAATAGCAATTTCGATAGCTCCGGTTGCGGCACCATGGCATAAAACATTGGTTTGTTTGGCAAGTGATACTTTTAATACGTCAGGCTGTGTTAATTTAAAATTGAGTTGTTGTGCAGTAGCAAATGGTCCCGGCTCAGGGTTTGCACTATCTGTTACATAAACGCTGTAGTCGCCAAATCCTATAGCTGGGAGGCTCGATGAATTTTCCCCGGATAGTGTGACCCCATTCTTTTCCCATCTATACTTATAAGGAGCAACTCCCCCTGTAACTTCTGCGACCAGCCTGCCATTAGAATCTCCATTACACTTAATAAATGCAGATTCTTTTATAGTAACTTCCAGTTTAGGTTGCTCATTAACAGTGAAAGTGTATGGAGTTGACAAACATAATTCTTTATCAGATACAGTTAAGTAATATGTACCCGCTTTTATACCACTTAAATCTCTTGTACTTGCCGAATAACCATTATTGGATGTCCATTGGTAGCTATAATTTCCATTTCCGCCCGATGGGTCAGAAGGAAACAGAATAGATCCCGTACTTTGACCGTTGATAGCAACATCTTTTATTACTGGTGTAGGTATGGTTATTTTTTCGGGCTCAGAAATTACAATACCGCTTAGTGTTTTTTCGCATCCATTTGCATCTGTAACAGCAACATAGTAGGTTCCTTCTGTTAAGCCTGAACGGTCTTTACTTGTTGAGCCATCATTCCATTTGTAACTGTACCCCGGAGTTCCTCCGGAAACATTAATTGCAATCGTCCCACTATTGCCTCCGTGGCAGGATACATTTTGTTGTTGTCCCGGGCTGCTTGTTATGGATAGCTGGTTTAGTGGTTCAGTAATTTCAAATGATTCAGACCAAATGCCGGAAGTATCTGAAAGCAGGGTCACACTATCACCAATTCTTACTTTATAAAATCCTTTAGATAAATCTGTAATTGCAGGATTAGTTTTCCCACTAATTTTATTATAGGTTCCATTTGCAGTACTGCTCTCATACCATTGATAAGTATAATTTTCGTTAGTGTACAATGTGCCACCATTAGCCGTCACTGTTATACTCCCCATACTTGCTGGATCGCCCTTACATAATATATTTACATGTAAAGTTTCAGTAACAATCAATGGTTTTATGGCTATAGGGGTTGGATAATCTACGGAGCAGCCGTTTGCATCAGATACTCTTAATGTATATATGCCATTAAGATTAGTAATTGAGCTTGAAATATATTTGACTTCCGTTTCATTTTCCTTTTTTAGAAAATAGCTGTAACTGCCTGTACCACCTGTAACTGAAAGGTTTAAGGTTCCGTCTAAAGCATTGACTGATGTTGGGGTGGTTTGGGATATTATATCGATTTTTATAATTTCAGGTTCAGAAAATCCTATTTCTATCGGATTCTTTGAAAATGAGCATCCTTTGGCATCGGTAATAGTGTAATAATAAGTTCCTGTTTTGGCAGTTAATATGGTACCATTATTGGTTATTGTTGCTGTAGCGATATTGTCTCCTGTCCAGGCTACAGTATAAGGAGCTGTTCCTTCTGAAACGGTCAATGAAATAGTCCCGGTACCACCTTTGCATAAAATTGGAGAAACTGTTTCAGTAGCTAGAATTTGAGAATTTTGTTTTAATTCTTTTATATAAGGATCGGATAGATTTTTAGAATCAGATACAATAACCATGTAAAAACCAGCTGCTTTGTCGCTAAGTTCTGAATCAGTTTCGCCAAATATCTCACTTTTATTTGCACCTGATTCATCACATTTATACCATGTATAAGTATAATTTCTTGCCTGATTTGTTTCATAAGGGTATCCGCCAGCCGCCTCAGCGTTTAAAGTTCCTTTACCGCCTGGACAGTCTATTATCGAAGGCTCTTTTATTATCACTTCAAGTTTTGCGGGTTGGAATATTTCGAATGAAAAAGCTTCTTTACTTTCGCATAAATTTCCATCAATTGCAGTTATCGTATAAATTCCGGCTCCGAGAGCATTCCAGGGCCAGGATCCGGGGTTGAAAGGCTGATTATCTTTAGTCCAGCTATAAGTATAGGACTCGGTTCCTCCTTTAAATACGATGTCAATAGAGCCATTTGCTGAACCAAATTTTGTTGCATGTTTAATGGTCGGTGTGCCATTAACCACAATAGGGGCAGGATTAACAAAAGTTACCGTTCTTGATCCTTCTGATAAGCCAGAGACAGTAGCCTGAGTTGTTTGAGAGTAACCCAAAAATCTTGTGAAAACCAATAGTAAGAGTAAATATTTTTTCATAGTTTTTATTTTAGGATTATTGCTCGATGCATTTATTGGTATCAGTTACTTTGATGTTGTATTTTTTTAATTCCAAATCTTTTAATTCAACTGTGGTTCTAGTTATGTCAGAAGAATCAAACCGGATTCTTTTAACCTGTGACACCCCATCGATAATTTCAGTTTCTCCGTTTAGATGATCATAATAATAGGGTGGGGTACCGCCACTTGCTTCAATGGTTATATCAACTTTATCGTTATTGCATACTGGATTTTCTGCATTGATTTTAAAAGTGAGGGCTGGGGGGGCGCTATATGTAAAAAAGTTACTAATTTCTAAAGCTCTTGGTTTATCATTTTTATAGGCTACATACTTTATTTGATAATTCGCCTTCGATATTAATGTCACATCGTCAACAGGGAAATAAAAGGTTTTGTTTGTATAAGTAACAGAAGTATTGATTGTTTTTACAGGTGTCCCTGGTGTAATATCATTATACAAAGACATGTCTCTTAATTCTTCACCTTCCTCCAAATCCCTATCAAACGGTATTTTTATTTCAGTGATGTTTTGATAACTGCAATCTGGAGCTTTTACGATAATATCTCCATCAACAACAGGGGCACATTTTAAATATAAAACACCGTAGTCAAGGCTTGCGTAAGTGATATTTCGATAAGGCATACCATGTGGATCAAGATGCGCATTCAGGTCTAATCCTAATTGGAAATAAATAATTTTATTGTAAAAATCTTTGTGATTTAAGCCAATGATTTCATCAATACTAGCGGTTAACTTTGGTGTATTATAGCTGGTGTTCTTTGTTGAGACTCCATTTTTTACTATATATTCGGGAACATTTATCCAGGTTTCTTTGTTATCAATAGAATATTGCCAATGAAATGCCGAAGGAGGGTAATAATTTTCAGCTTCTACAATTGGGTCTTTGTTTGCAATGGTTGCAAATACCTCTAATTGAGCACCAGAACATATTGTATAGTGTGGAGGATTTCCTGAAGTAGATTCAGGTAGCATCGCTGAATTCAAAACTATTTCAGTAGGTTTAAAATAGAGAATTTCACCAGTGCCCCAACATCCATCACTAACAACATCCCCAGATAGTATATTTTGTACAGAGAACTTCATAAATTGGCCTGGATTCCAACCACAAGCACTAATCATGATGTCATCTAATTCAAAGAGTAAATTGTCTGTAGGACTGAGCTGTAATTCATAGTCTTTGTATTCGAACAGGCCATTGTTTTTTTGATAGTATTTATCAATTTGGGAATTTCCAACTTTTAGCGTGTAAGATTCTCCAGCCTGTAGTACGGGATGCCAAGCAAATGTAAATTTATATTTTTGTCCAAATCCATTTATTGAACAAATTAATAAAATTATAAAGTATATTTTCCTCATAAACTAAAGTGTCTTTTCTATGCAGTTATTCTCATCCATTACTTTAATACTATTTACCGCTGTTGGGACTAATCCTTTGATATGATAATAACCATCAGCTTCCTTTACAGGTTTTGGGCTTGTTTTTTCTACACCATCTACATAAAATTTATAGTCACCTGTTCCACCTCTAACATCTATAGACACTTCCACAGGATCATTAGTACATATAGGGTTATCTGCTTTTTTTATTTCAAATTTTAAAGGGGCGGGTTCAGTATACTTGAAATTGAATTCTTTCGGAGAATATAAAACACCTCTCATAATAGGGTTTGAAGCATCATTAGGATTTGGTATTTGTGCCTGATATTTAATCCTGTAGGTATGGCCGTTTTCTAGTTGTTGAAAACTTGTATACGTATATTTTTTTGTATCGTTTGCATATGATATCGGTCCTGGAATCTGCATAAATATTTTAGAATCGTCTTCGATGTCTACAACAGAAAGTGAGGCCAATTGTTCGCCTATTTCAGAATTTAATTCTTCTTTAAAGGTGAATGATAATGATTTTACAATATCACCATTGCAATCAGGACCTTTAAAGGATATATCTGAAACGGTAGGGCCACAAGCATAATATTGGATAGCTATTGGAGATGTAAAAGGTCTATGCTGATTGTATCCAAGTCTAAAATAAATAGTACTAAAATACTTGATTTCATTATTATTAAGATCCTCAATTTTAAAACCCGTCCTAGGCGTATTGTTTTTACTTTCAGGTAAATCTATCCAATTGGAAATTCCATCTAAAGAATATTGCCAGTGATAAGCTTCATCTGGAAATTTATGGGGAGCGATACCAGGTGAAGCCTGAAGAATAATTTCTTCGCCACCACAAATTTCAGAAGTTGCTTTTGAATTTTCTATTGTAACATTTGGTCTAAAATTTGACGTTTGTATATTTACATAACATCCAATTATACTTAAAACTGAACCCTTTATTAATTCAATAGCGGTTCTCTCATCTTTATATATGCTGACACTTTCACATTTAGGCGGTATTTGATAACCTTCGCAAAAAAATGTTGATGACAACTTAAATGTTGTAAGATTGGGTATATCATTGTATGTTTTACTTCCCAAAATAATGTAATCTTCAAAAATGTGCTCATTTAAATACCACCATACTTCGTTACATGCAATAGTTGGTTTCTTGAAAGTAACATCCATTGTATAAGTTTGTCCAAAACCAATTAATCCCACGCAGAAAAATAATAATAAATATATTTTTTTCATAGACTAAAGCGTTTTTTCAATACACCCGTGTTCATCTGTTACTTTTATTTTATAACTTTTTTTGGCATCAGTTATGGGCAAGGTTACAGGTTGGCTTGCACTTCTGCTTACAGTAGTAATATTGTTTGTAGTAGTTGATGTTTCAACTGTCGTAACAGTAAACGGGATTGGAGTACCATCGTCAAGTGAATAATTATATACTCCGGAACCTCCTTTAACGCTTAAGGTAATACCGCCTTCACCATTATGGCATAATGGGTCTGTAGGGGTTATAGAAAAGGAAAGTTCTTCTGGGTCTTGGTATAGGAAAGGTTGTGCCTCAGCCATCGTTCCTTTCGGAACTCCGTTTAATGCTGCTTGATATTCGACAACATACTTTTTGTTATTTTCTAAGGTGTTGTTTGACGTTGGTATTATGAAAGAATATTTGTATTGATCTTTTATGGGATCATAAATAAGATTTTTTATTTCAGGCTGAGAAAATCTAACGGCATCACCGCTTACTTTAGGAAAAGGGACAATTCTAAAAAGCGAAAAAGATTCTCCCGAAACTAAATCCCGGTTAAAATATACGTCAATGCTTGTTACTGCATTTCCATTACATTTTGGTGGAACATATTCTATATTAGTTATTACCGGTGCACCGGGTTTATAAATAATACGATAGGCAGTAGTAAAAGCTCTGTCATCAGGACCATAACCGAGTCTGAAATCAATTGCTCCAAATGGAGCCCAAGGTAAGTCACGCATAGTGAAAATTGGCCTTGGAGTGTTGTTGGTTTTTAATGTGTTTATAACAGTATTAGGAACATCTTCCCAAGACTGGCTTCCTTCTGGACGATATTGCCAGTGGTATACAAAATCGGGGAACGACATGGTAGTATTTACGCTGGGAGTTGATGCTATTAAATCAAAAGTTTCACCTGCTAAAATTTCCGGCGGTGTGTAAACTCCTGTAGCATAAGGATTATATCCGGGTTTGGAAATAACTAAGTCGTTTGGGCGGAAGTTACTTAGTATAATTTGGCCATCTGGAACGTCATCAGCACTATCATAGGCAATACCCCCTGTTACAACTGAACATTCTACACAATAATCACGGTCGTTTGGATCGCTTGCGATATAAGTGGTTGAATTTGACTGGCGGTCATAGCAGTTGGATCCGGCCATTCTGGTCATCGGTATTTTTACAGATAAAAAGTCCTGTGTATCTGCCGTTCCTGATGTATTTTGTGGTTCCCTGTAAGCTTCATAATTCCAGTTAATATATCTTCCCTGAAAAAAAATACGCCCTCTGGATTCACTATAATATCTGTCGCCACCCGGATTATTCCAGGGTTCATTAGCGTAGTCTTTTTTGTAATCGCAATAACCGCAGCTGGGCTCATAAACAGCTCTTCCTGGCGGTTTAGCATCTAAAGTATAAAATGAGTTATCATAATCATAATTCGTAGTAAGAATAAATTCATAATCAATTGCTATTGTTGAAGTAATTTTTTTAGGGGATGATCTGGTGCCTCTGTGGTAATCATCGCCGGCATTTCCAAAATTCCAGGAAAAAACATTAAAAGGTTCCGAAAATCCAGTTGATGTAATAGTGGTATTAGGCTGGCAATATTGTGAATAATAGTTTCCGCACGAATAATACTCCACATCAAAAGTATAAGTAAGCTGTCCAAATGTCCAGTAAGAATTTATAAAAACAAAAAAGAGTAGAAGTTTTTTCATATTCAAATTTATTATGGCAATCTAAAATTTTAAGCTAAAAAAATCCATTTTAGAGGTCCTTCCATCTTTATACACGGCTCTGATACCATATTTGTAAGTGGTATTAATGGTTATAGTTGGATCGGATAAACGTTTTATTTTTCCGGCAAGCACCTGAATAAGCTGAAGAGGTTCTGTATCAGAAGCTTTGTAAATTTCAAAACTGCCCACTTCAGTATTAGGATATTCCCATGATAAGTCGATGGTATTGGTGGTTTTGTTCGCCTGTGCAAAAAAGCCTTTTACAGAAGGTATAACTGAGTATTTAGGAACAAACATAGCTATCTCTGGCGATGGTTTCGAAATCAGGTTGCTCTCATCTTTGGCAAAAATCGCATAACGGTAGGTATTGCCTTCCACAACGGTTTTGTCCTGATACTTTTCTTCCTTGTTTTTGGTGTCCAGAATTAATGTCCAGTCTTTTTGGTCATTTTCTTTTCTGTAAAGATGATGGCTGGCAACGTCCTCGCTCTGACTATTGATCCATTCAAGGAAAACGGATCCTTCTTTTATTGCAAAATGGGTAAAAACAGGTGATGTTGGCGGAATCACATCTGGCTTCTTAAGAATCAGTACTTCTGAAAATGCCGACATATTATAGCGGTTGTCAACAGCAATGATTTTATAATACACTTTGCTGTTTAAGTTTTTAATGATAACCTTATCTGTATAAGAATTAGATTCATGCGGGCTAACGGTTAGTTGGCTGAATTCTTCCTGAGCAGTATTCCCTTTATAAATACGATAGCCAAATAAATCCTTTTCTTTATTAGGAGTCCAGGTTAATTTTACAACTCCGAGACTGTCAATAACGCCTTTTAATCCAACAGGTCTGTCAGGAGGTATAGAATCCACCGGCTGAACAAGCATAGGAAATGAAGTCCTGTTGCTCCCTTGTTTTCCTATGGCGGTAATAGTAAAATAATTGGTTGAAGAAAGTTTATTATACGTAACAGAGCGGTTTTTGGGAGGTATGTTTTTTACAACGGTAGTATAATTTTTATCGTCATTGTCAGAACGGTTTAATTCAAATCCCGAGATTTCGCTGTCGCCTTCTTCCGGGAATTCCCATGATAAGGTAACAGTTGTATCGTCTTTAAATTCCTTAACTCTCAGGTGAGGTACAAATTTTAAAATAGAAGTTCCTTTTCCGGTAATAATTTGAGAATAAGGTCCTAATTCCCCAAACGGAGAAATTCCCTGAATTCGATAACTGTATGGTTTGTTGTTCGCAATAGAATCAACGTAAAAAATACGATTATTATTTGCGTTTTCCTGATTCAGGCTAGTATATGGTTTATCTGTAATTCTTTCAAAAGTTTTTTTGTCAGTTGAACGTTCAATATAGTAACTTCCGTAAACCTGTGACAATGTTTTGAAATTCCAGCTAAGCATACTGCTTTGATCTGTAAAATGAACAGTAAAGTCCATAGGCTGCGGTAATGGCTCATATTCTTTTAAGCTAACGAAAACTCCACCATAATCAATGCTTAGTTCGTTTTCCGGTACATTTGACAATATCCTGTAGGCATATTTTTCATTTAGTTTCACATTTTTGTCTTCAAGGCCAAGACCGGCTTTTTTGGCAATTTCAAAATCCTTATCGGCACTAAATAGGGCAAATGTGAATCGTTGCTCATTTTCTTCAGAAAGATTTACAATGCTTTCAATAGTACTGTTACTGCCACCTTCTACCGCAAAGCTTTCACCATAAAGGGCCTGGGCAATAATAGCGGCATTATCGTTGTTTTCAATAAGTTTTTCCCAAGTTTCGGCAGGTTCCGGCTTAAGCGCCTTTGCTAAAACAACTTTTTCAGGCTGAGATAATGTCTTATTATCGCGGGTTACGGTATATCTTTCTACAGTATAGCCATAAGTGTTTAATTTTTTCCAGGCAATAGGCGTGGTTACAGCCCATCTCAATAAGATTCTGTCTTTTTGTACTCTGGCTATTACTTGTATTTCAGGTTTCTTTTCAGGTGCAACAGTATCTTTTTTACTTTGGGAAAAACTGGTAAAACCTATCATAAAAAGGAATAGGATTGAAAATTGGAATCTCATGCTTAATTTGATTTATTGAAAGTAAAAATAGAACTTGTTCCTGCCTGACCGCCCGGAAGGGTATAATTTAGTTTGATATTATAAGTACCTTTTTTTAGGTATGGAAATTCCCCGTTGATTATATAATCGTATTTCGTTATCATCGCCTGATTATTGGTAGTCACATATTTGTTTACGATTTTATACCTTAAATCAATAAAATCATTTTTAAAATGAAATGGCAAATTGTAACGATAAGGGAGATATTCTTTCAGCATAAAACTGGTTGGGTTGTTAAATATATAATCCTGATACCAGGCCATGGTTTCTACACCCTTTACAGGAGGAATGCCTAAAGCCAAATTACTGCTTTTATTCAGTTTTAAATCAGCTTCTAAAGGATATCCCTTATAAATTAGTGGATAAATTTCGTTGTTGTAATAATTGTTATCCAAAATAGCTTCTGTACTTACCAACGGCTGAAACAAGGTTTTGGCATTACCAATAAGTTCTGCTTCATCAAAAGGCTCTGTAGAACTATTTAAAGACTGCAAAGCATGGACATCCATATAAATAATTTCTACTAATGTCTGTTTAGGCTTTTTGGCGGCCATCTTTTCCTGAAACGTATTGTATTGGCTGGTATTGAAATTGTACTGTACAAGTTCAATAGATTCTGCCCCTGAAACAACTTCTTTAAGCTCATTATCTTTTACATCTATATTATTGTCATCTTCGAGATTTTGGGACTGGTAATTTTCAGTCAGATTACCATTGGCATCACTTTGGTTTTCAAGTGTCATCAATGATAAACTATAAGGCTTTGTTGTTTCCAACACAGGTATGTCAATACTTATTTTTCTTATATCGTTATTATATCGGATAGCACTATTGGCAATTTTATTCCCTGTTTTATAAAAAGCTTTTTGGGATTGTCCCGGCTTTAAGTCAAATAAATAAGGCTGACCTTGTTTTAATACGATATAAGCTTCTTTGCTTTCGTTTTGATAGACATATTTTTGGTCAAAAACAGGATAGCAATACGCAATATTGCTTACAGGAATATTGTTAGGGGCTGTACCAGTTGTAAAATTTCTTACTTCATGTTCTATAGCAACCTGGCCCTGGTCCATAATAGTTTTCCATGTACCGTTTACATTTTCCTGAAAACTTACTTTAACAGTTAATGTCAGGTTAGAGTTTTGAGGCAATACATCAGTAGCATTAAAACTTAGTAAATCTTTGGTAGTGTTTGTACTTAATGTACCACTTATAGGAACTCCATCTTTTTTTATAGTGTATTCTTCCAGTTTGAGTCGATATGTTTTAGTTCCTGCATCATCTTCAAGTGTAAAGTTTTTATCGATAGGCATATTAAAAGCAACCTGTGGAATAGCAAAGACATCTACTTCTTTTGATCCTTCTGTTGGTGTAATGTCAGCAATAGATTTCAACCCTGCGAGTGGATCCGCATTTATAAATTCGCACTCTTTTCCAAACTGTAATTTAAATCTGAAACTGCCTCGGACAGCACCTCCAAGTATACTAAACTTGCCGGCCATATACCCGCGAATCCATAACGGATTAGGCAATTTGGCTTGTAATAAAACCGCTCCGCCTCCTTTGATAATGGATATTTTTTTTCGGACAAAGAATATTTTTATATTGATACCCAATTCTCCCTGCATGTAAGCATAGGATTGCCCGCTTGCATACCAGCCGTCTAAACCAATCTCTCCGGAACCTTTGCAGACAGCATTCTCATATTTTTTTACCATAATATCAAACCCGAACCCTGCCTGAAAATTAGCATAAAACATTAAAAAGCTTAAGTTGCCTGTTTTTAAACTGAAATCAGATCCAAAGGCAAAACCTCTTCCTCCTTTTAACATGTTTTCATTACGCATGTAATCTAGCTTAGATGCATCCACACCTAAAAGCTGAGCAACAATAGCGGGAGGTGGCGGACTTGCGGGAATGTCATCACCTAGCATAAAGTAACCTCCGGCTTCCACTTCAATTGATCCTACAGCTAACTTAATACCTAATCGGTCTGTAGGTGTCCCCATATGAATATACCATTTGTCCGGACCGAAATGAAGAACGGCCCATCCGGCTCTGTTGCCTGACGCACGGCCTTTTATAAAACCACCAGGGGTATCGATATATAAGTCGAAGGAACCATGTAGTGTTTTCGCTTTGAAATCATATTCTATAGCTGCAAAGGCATTGATACCCATGGAACTTTTTACATCATTTGGATACAAAGTAGCCGCCGCTTCTGATAAATTGGATGTTTTTAAGGCTTCAAGAGCTACCTTTCCCATTAATGATTCGTTTTCGGTAACCGTTTTTAATACTTTGGTTAATTCTTCAGCACCCGGAATTTCAAATGGCTGCATGACATGGCCTTCTCCGTAAAGGCTTATCCTGTTGATACCTCCGTGACTATTAAATGCAATTTCAAATCCGGCACCTCCCCAAAAAGCATCAGCAGTTGCGGTGCCGGCAAATTTTATCATGGCTTTAACCCCAAGCCCTGATTCTGAATCCGGTACATAGTTGGATCCGGAAGCTGCAAATCGGTTGCTGAACCCGTCTTTTTTCATTCGGTAAAAGGCTCCTCCGCCAAAACCTTTAAAAGTAATGGCTCCGGCAGGGATATTCAGGTTATCTACCATCGCATCCACATACCAGTACCTGAAAGTGGTAGAACCAAAAATAGCATTAGCTTCAACAGAAATTCCTCCTGAGAAATCGGCTTTAAGAGATCCCCTGAAACCTTTGCCATAAACAGGATGATCATCCATTATTTCAATACTTCCCTTGAATTTCATTCCGCCTAAATCGGCTGCAATGTCTACCCGCTCAAATTTTAAATGAGAAAATTTCCATTTCTGTATCCCTTCATCTTTCCCGAATTTTCCAACAATATTAAATTTGGTTCTTCCGTTAAACTGGTCCTTCATTAAATTAACGGATAAATCTATTTTCAGGGAGGCGGATACATCATCTGCCGTAAGCGCAATCTCATGAATCGTTATCGGGAAATTAGCGACTTTAGAAGAGTTAGGGTCGGTTTCGGCTTCATTTTTATAACCAAAATAATCGGCCTTAAAAATAGGGGTTACGGTTTGTAATTCTAAATTTTGAAACAATATCCCTTTAAAGGCGACAGCCCCTTTCTCATCTTCATCCTCCTCAGGAAGGGCAGGAGTTGTGGAGGCTGGGGTGGTGGTTTTTACTTGTGTTCCCTGTGCCATAGGGATTCCCATGCCTGATAATTCAGGGCTTTTGGTTTCCGGTTCCTGGTCAGGATTGGGTTTGTTGCTGCCTTTTATGGCTATGCTTCCATTCAGGAAAGCTTTAGGTAGAAATTTGCCTTCTTTTACTTTTAGTTCAATGTAAGAGCCTTTGTCAAATTTGGCAGTAGCTTTAAATGCCTGAAAACATACATTTTCACTTACTTCTGCTTTTAAAAGATATTCGTTGTCTATTGGGTTTATGAGAGCGTTATACGCAATTTCGCCACGGGTTTTGGCAGCACATTTCTTTGATTTATCCGATAAAGGCAATACAATGGCACCATTAAACCTGGCTAACATTAGGGCATTTGCCTTAAATTCCATTTCAATATGATCAACAGAAAATTGCCAGCCTGAAGCACTTCCTTTCCCTAAATCTAAAACGTTATCTCCTGAAAAATTACCCGAAACACCCATTCTGTCTATTAACAGGTTGGTTGCCTTAAAGGTAATCCTGTTATTGGTTTCTTTGTCTTTGAATTCAGGAGGCAGTACAACTTTCAAAGAGTTTACATAAAATCCCCTCCATAGGTTTTCATTTCCTGGAACTAAATAATCTTTTTGGTAATCAGGCGGCCAGACGATATTGCCGGAGTTTCTGATATCACTAAAATCAACTACAGCTTTGTTGAGTTCAAAGCAGGTTCCTTTATATTTTGTGAGTTGAAATGTTGGCAGGGATACTTCTACCAGAATATCGTTCCAATTGGTGATAACCGTTTTAAAAGATGCTTTAACTCTTTCTGTATCAGGAAGTGGTTTGTAGCTTGCGTCAACAGGTTCCAGTAAATTTCTTGAAAAAATGACTTCAGCATCTATACCGAGCTCTTTAAAACCATTACAATCGATCGTAACATAGGTTTTGTTTTTAACTTCACCGGTAGACATTTCCATGCCGCCTTTAAGTACGAGCAATAAATTTTCGCCATTAATTTTAATCGGAACATCACCTAATAAAACCAGATTAGTGTCACCTACTAAACCTCCTTTGTGGGAAAGTTTGATATTATTAGCACCGAAAAATAATTGTTTTTGTTTGCCATCTTCATCCTGTGGGATAGTAATTCTGACAAAAGCCGTTAATTCGGTATATTCAGGAGTAAATTTAGCATTACTGATGCCTAGCAGGTATTGTATTCCGCCAATCGTCTTCTTTATTCCTAAAGGCAGGGTAGAAAGTTTTTTTGGCTCTAAAAAATCAGTAAGAAGGCTCATGTTCTTGTCGATTTCTTCGCAGGTGGCCATCGCCTTGCTTAAATCATCATTGGTCTGTGCCGAAATAGGGAAATTCTTTTTGAGAAAGGCATTGGTAAATTCGCTTTCGGAAGTCGCAGGTGCAGAAAAATTGGTTAGTACATGAAGTTTAGATGCAGCTTTATGTAAAATTACATTATCTCTTTTTTGACCGGCAATTGTATCGTTAGTATTCGAAAAAGAAGTAGTACTGATTATAAATAAAACAAAACTAAATACGCAATAAATAGACTTCGAAGTAATTTTTTTCAATTTGACACAGGTTAAGTTGAAATTAAGTTTTTATTTACAGTTGGATTTACGTGTAAATAATCACTTAATAATAATTGATTTAACGGGCGGTCAAATATAAGATAAAATTAACAGGAAAAAAGGAGGTAACCTTTTTTTTGAAACTTTTTTGAAAAAAAACAACAATAAAAAAAGGACTACAAAAAAAAATAACAAACAATAATATAGAAATGATATTTTTTTGATAGAAAAAAGTAAAGTTTAATAAGTAATATTTAGCTCATAACTCTCCTAAAAGTAAGGTTAATTCTAGGCAAAACTTCTCTGGAGGTTTTAGGCACCTGATGCTGCCAGAAACTATTGGTGGTTCCGGCCATGAGCAAAAATGTACCGTGATGTAGAGGAATTTCTATCTGCGGGATTTCCTTTCGAAATTTATGACGAAGTCGGAACATTCTGGTTTCCCCAAAAGTGACCGAGGCAATATTCATGTTTTTATTACTGCTTACAGTTTTGTCACTATGCCATCCAACTCCGTCTTTTCCATTTCTGTAAAGATTAAGTAATACGGCATTAAATCGTATATGGGTTTCGTTTTCAACACGCTGTCTGATGGTTAGCAGTTCTAATGGCCAGTTTGGATTGGGTTTGTATTCATCTAACTTATTATCTCTATACCAGGAAACCATGCGCGGGGCAGTAACTATTTTATCATACATAGGTATTTCATATTCATGCCATTGGGTTTGGCTTAATAGTGTATTGTAATAGTAATCTGATTCTTCTTTCGAAAAAAAATTGTCGATTAAAAGTAAATCAGCGTCAGGAACTTCAAATGTTTTTTTGCCTCCTGTACCGCTCGAAAAGAATTCGGTATCGTCAAATAGTCTCATTTTTCATTGTTTTTGGAAAAACAAAATTAGCTCATATGGTAACAATTTTATGTATATTTGTTGTTATAAATTATAACATAATTATTATGTCGCTATTTTCAGATAACATCAGGGCATTAAGGGTAAAACAGAAAATTTCACAGGAAAAACTCGCAGAGAATCTCGGAATCACAAGAGGCAGGTATGTTAAATACGAAGACGGAACTTCAGAAGCACCTTACGAAATACTAAAGAAAATAGCACAGCATTATCATATCAGTATCGATTTATTGCTTTCAGTTGATATACGAAAAATTGATACATATGATTTGTTAAAGTTGGAAGACAATAGATTAATCCTGCCCATACAGGTGAATCGGGAAGGAGAAAATTTCATTGAGTTAGTAACCCAAAAAGTAAAAGCTGGCTATCTGAACGGCTATGCAGATCCCGAATATATAGAAAACCTACAGCAAATCTCATTGCCTTTTTTAGGACCCGGTAAACACAGGGGCTTTCCTGTAGAAGGAGACTCAATGCCGCCTCATGAAGACGGAAGCATAATTATTGGCCGTTATGTAGAAAGGCTGGGTGAGGTACAGGATGGTAAAACCTACATTCTGATTACGAAAAATGAAGGAATGGTATACAAACGTCTGAATAAAAATAAAAAAAATGCCTTGGTTTTGGAGTCTGATAACAGCTTTTATCCTCAATATGAGGTTAAAGTTTCAGATATTGTCGAAATTTGGGAGTATCAATGTAATATTGGCCGTACAGATAAAAAAAAGGAATTAAACGAAATAGAAAGCATGAAGCAGTTACTTCTGGAAGTAAAAAGAGAAGTAATGGAATTGCAAAAAAATAATTCAAATGAGTATTAATTGGAAGACTGACAACATAATAGATTATATAATCTCAGATATTTTTAAGGACTAAATTCTAAAGGTTAAAATATTATATTCGTACTCTTGAATATAAATTACCAAAACAGTTTGAAATGGAAAATATTACCGTAATTATAATGTTATTATTTGGTGTCGCATTCCTTAGCCTTATTAGTAAAAGATATAATTTTCCTGTTCCCGTTGTACTTGTGCTTTGCGGAGTTGTCATTAGTATTATCCCCGGACTTCCGGTAATTGCTTTAAGCCCTGAAGTCGTTTTTATTGTCTTTCTTCCTCCACTTTTATATCACGCTGCATGGTATACCAGTTGGTCTGATTTTAAACAAACCATTCGGCCTATAACTTTGGCAGCCGTTGGTTTAGTGCTTTTTACAACCGTTGCAGTTGCAGTTGTCGCGCATATGTTAATCGATTATATTTCCTGGCCGTTAGCGTTTCTTTTAGGAGCGATTGTTTCACCTCCTGATGCTGTTTCGGCAACTTCGATCACAAAAGGCTTGGGGTTACACCCTAGACTGATTGCAATTCTCGAAGGGGAAAGTCTGGTAAATGATGCCAGTGGTCTTGTAGCGTACAAATATGCTCTGACTGCAATTACGGCTGGAAATTTTGTGCTTTGGGAGGCGGGATTGAATTTTGTTGTAATGTCGGTTTTAGGAATCGGGATTGGATTGGCTATTGGTTATATAATGAGTTTTATTCATAAAAGGTTTGTGTGCGATGAGGTTATCGAAGCAACTTTAACTTTATTGACGCCTTTTGCTTCTTATTTAATTGCAGAACATTTTGAGGCTTCAGGAGTTTTGGCTGTAGTAGCAACAGGACTTTTTCTCTCGGCAAGATCAGGAACTATTTTTACACACGAAAGCCGAATCATGACTGGAACAATCTGGAGTGTTTTAACTAATATATTAAACGGATTAATCTTTATCTTAATTGGATTACAGTTGCGGCAAATTATTTTGGGCATTGGAGATTATTCAGGCTGGTCTTTATTTGTTTGGGGGACTTCAGTAAGCTTGGCCGTTATTTTGGTTCGTTTTTTATGGGTAATTCCAGCAACATTACTTCCCAGGGTCATGAGTAAAAAGATCCGTCTGCAAGAAGAATTTGATTACCGGAACATGATTATTTTTGGCTGGTCCGGAATGCGTGGTGTAGTATCTATGGCAGCTGCTTTGGCACTTCCATTAATGATTAGTGAAACACAGGAATTTCCTTTGAGAAATCTTATTATTTACTTAGTTTTTTGTGTGATACTTTCTACTTTGGTTATTCAGGGATTTAGTTTACCCTGGCTGATTAAGAAATTAAAAATCGAACGTTATTCCATAATTGCTGAAGAATACGAGATTCGAAATAGCATCGTTTCACAAACTATTACGCATATCGAAGATAATTTCTCGTTACTCAATGATGATTTGCTGCACAATATTAAAAGCAAATATGAAGTAAAATTTAATCGTTTACAGAAAACTGAACTTCCGGCCAATTTCTTCGGAAAAGGAAATCTGATAGGAGGAGAGATTTTCAATGACTTTACAAAGCTCCAAATAGATCTTTTAAATGTAGAACGCAACAAATTGGAATCAATGCACAAAGCTGGTACTGTTAATGAGGAAATTTTTAGAAAGATTGAAAAGGAACTGGATCTGGAAGAAACCAGGCTATGGATGGAAATGTATGAGGAATAGGTTATATAATTTAAGATATATCCAGGCACCACTACATTTTTAAGTATTTTATGTAATTCAGATTAAATGAGCGTAGAAGTAAAAATGAAAAAGCATGACCTTTTAAAAATCATGCTTTTGATTATCATAATGTTAAAACATCTTCCTTAATCCATTTTACTTCTTCATTTTCTAAAGCAACAATGATTTTGTCCCCATCTTTGACTTCTCCCGAAATTATTTTCTTGGCCAAAGGTCTTCGTAAATGACTTCTAATAATACTTTTTATAGGCCTTGCTCCATATTTTGCGTTATATCCGTTTTCGGCAAGATATAGTTTGGTTTCCATTGGAATTTTAACTTCGATATTAAGGTTTTGAAGTAAATCCATAAATTCCTTTTTAAGATGGATTTCAAATATTTTTAACGCATTTTCCTTGTTGATAGGCGCAAAAGGTACAATTTCTGTCAAACGTCCTAAAAATTCAGGTCTAAAATAGTTAGCCATAATTTCCATTAGCGAAGATGAAGCCGGAATTTGACCATTATTGAACGTTTCTACAATATGATCTGACCCAATATTTGAGGTAAAAAGAATGATAGCATTAGAGAAATCTCCTTCTTTTCCTAGTCGGTCATGTAATTTTCCTTCGTCCATAATTTGAAGAAATACATCATAAACAGAGGCATGTGCTTTTTCAATTTCATCAAATAATACAATAGAATACGGTTTTTGTCTTATTTTATTCACCAGCAATCCGCCTTCTTCATAACCTACATATCCTGGAGGTGCTCCGTAAAGTAATGCTGCCGAATGTTCTTCTTTAAATTCAGACATGTCAAAACGGATAATAGCATTTTCATCCTGAAAAAGAAACTCTGCCAGACTTTTGGCTAATTCTGTTTTTCCTGTTCCTGTTGGTCCTAAAAAAAAGAAGGATGCGATAGGCTGACCTGCTTTGCTTAATCCGGATCTTGATTCTAAAATTGATCCTGCAACCGTTGCAATACAATGATCCTGACCAATTACTCTGCGGTTTAAAACATCCTCAATATTATTCAGTTTTTGTTTTTCTTCTTCTTTTAATTTTCCTGCAGGAATACCTGTTTTTTGAGCAATTATAAGGGATAAATCAAAAGCCTCAATATGAATACGTTTGTCCAGTGCTCTTTCTTCAAGAGTATTGATAAGGTTTTCAATATGTTTGATGATAGCTTCAGAAGTTTGAAAAATTTGTGGTTCATTTTCATCAGCCGCAATCATTAAAAATGTTGTTTTGCTGATTAAATCAGAAAGGAACCAATGGTATTCTTTTAGTAATTGATCTTCAGGTAATTCATTATCATTTTGTTTTAAAAGAGATAATTTATCCAAAAGAGATTGCTTCTCTTTTAAATAAGTTTCACCCGATGTCTTTAAAACCGACATGGTATGATCAATAAGGTTGATTGCAGATTCGGGTAAGCTTTTTTCTTTTAAATATCTTCTTGATAAACGTATAGATTCTGTAATTGTTAAATCATCAATTTGTATTTTATGATGCTCCTGATAAGGTTTTATAGATTCCCGAATCATTCTGAACAAAGTTTCATCATTTGATTCTTCTAATTTTACAATTTCAAACATTCCGGAAAGGCCTTGTTCTTTTTCAATTCTTTTGGAATATTCATCAATTGTAGATGTAGCGATAATGTTTAATCCTTTTGTCAATTCACCTTTCAATACGTTTGATACGCCAGAATCTCCTCCGTTTTTATCTAATAAAGTATGAATTTCTTCAATAATTAATATCGCTTTTGGAAATTGTTTTAATTCTAGGATACAATTTTTTAAGCGGTCTTCGATTTCGCCTTTGTAGGATGCGCCAGCAATAAGTGTAGATAAATCCAGTTCAAAAAGCTGCACTTTATTTAAAACCTCAGGAACCTGATTCGCAACTACATTTTGAACAAGTGTGTCAATTAAAATTGATTTGCCAATGCCTCTGTCACCAATTAATAATACATTGGGTTTGGAAAACCGGCAAAGAATTTCTTTCATCGTATTTAACTCTGTTTCACGTCCAATGGCAAGGATTTTTTTATTCTTTTTTTCAGAATTTTTATGGATGCAATATTTGCTTAAAAAACCTTTTTTTATTTCTTTTTGAGGAATGTTAACTTCAGAAGGAGTAATTGCAATATTTTCTAACAATTCGTTTCGGGAAATAGGGTAGGTCTTCATTTGGTCAAAATTAAAACCAACTCCGGGCGAACTTAAAGCGACTAAGATTGCGTAAATACTAATTTCATCTTCATTTAAAATTATGCGTACCGATTCGGCTTCTTTTATGATTTCATCAATAAGATCGCCTGGTTCTGTATCGGAAATATTTGTTGATTTTGGTTCATCTTCCATACGAACCTCTGCCCATTCATCAAGATAGTACACATCCTTGCCCATAGTCTCAAGACGTTTTAATAGAGATAAATCCCTGTTAAGTATGGCTTTTAACAGATGTGATGCAGAGTAAAATTTATTCGAATTGTTCTTAGCGATTTTTTTAGCGATTTCTAATGCGCTAAGTAATTCTGTGCTGAAAATATTTTTTTCTTCCATCCTTTTTTAATCTTTAGACCAGATCAGGTATTTTTTTACTTTATAACTAATATTTAATCCCTTTACGCAATTGTTTTGTTTGTCTTTATTGAGACGAATTGATTCTATCCTTATTTTTTTTCCTTTAATGGAGGCACATAGTTGAGAAAAAGTCAATAAATCAGTATCGTTTTTGACAATTGGAATTTCTAGATCATCACATAAAAATTCTGAAAAATCATCTTTTACTTTGCTTCCTTCAGCTACTTTGTTAAGTAAAATTTCAAATTGGTCTTCGGATATTTTTTGGGCTTTTTTTATTGCTATAATGCTGTCTTTTTGTGTTTTAGTTTTAGGAGCTACAGGGACATATTGCAGCATATCCTCAAGAGGATCTTTCTTTGCTGCACCTCTGGGTAATGAAAAAGCTTCTGCTTTTTTTTCGTACTCATAAGAGGTTATATCAAGAGGATTTGTTTTTTTTATTACTTTGGGATGTACGTAAATAATCTTCTTTGCCACTGTGCCAAAGTTTCCGTTTACAACAAGAGTAACTGTTTTTTCACCCGGTGTTGAAAATGTATAAACCGGATTTGGAGAGGTATCGTCAATTCCTTTGTTTTCCCCAAAAGCCCATTCCCAGGTTTTAGCATCTTCGGATTCTGAATTGAAATAGGTGGGTTGACCAGCAGTAATAATTTTTGAAACAATAATTCTAGGCGTTCCTAATTTATCAGTTTGATATTTGTTTGTTATTGTAATCTCTTTATTATGAATGCATTCTCCGTTTATGGTCAGGGTAATTAGGTATTTACCAGGTGTTTTGTAAACATGAAAGGTATGTTTTCTTACATCGGGTTCAGAGCCATCTCCAAAATCCCATTTCCATGATTTTGCATTTGGTGTTTTATCAAAAAACTCTATCGATTCTTCTGTTCTTGGATTTTCAGCCAATACATAAAAACGGACATCTTCGCAATCAACATGGTTGAAAAATTGAATTAAAAAAGCAATAATCCCAATTAATAGTAGGATTACAAAGAAAAATACAACCCTGATATCGATATTTTTTTTATTCATTTTTTTCTAAAGGCTAATAATTAAGTAAGATATTTTTTATAAAGGCGGTGGCAAAAATAGTTTTTATTATTTAAAAAAAGTAAAATAATTGCTATAAATTTTTATAAAATTCATAACAATTCTTACAAAATAATTTCTTAGGTTTGCGACCTCAAATATTTATGAAAGTAATTTTTTCATAAACAAACGACAAACTGATAATACCACCTTTCGTCAGTTTCGAATCCAAAAACCGTAATAGTTAAAGATGATTTTATCATTGCCATAATATATAAATATGGTAAAACAACAAGTATTTTTTATGAATAAAACAATTGTATTAGTACTCATAATACTGTTTGGTATAGGATGTAGTAGTAAGAAATATATTTCTCAGGTTCCTTTTAAATATGATTATTCTTTGGAAGCACTCAAAAAGCAAGCTAAAATGGAAGAGTCAGGTTTGAGCAATAAAACAGTTGTAAATGATAATTCAGAAAATTTAAGCGATGCTGTTTTAGCTTTAAAAGAAAAATATTCTATAGTGTTGGGTGTAATACCCAATAAGATTACGAATTACAAATTGTATTCATACATAGATCCCTGGATCAATACGCCTTACAAAGAAAAAAGCTTTTCGGATAAAGGGATTGACTGTTCTTATTTTGTCCAGTCCTTGTATAGCGAAGTTTACAAAGTTACTCTTCCTAAAGACCCTGCCGGAATGTGGAAATCAAAATCGATTCAGATTTTTACTGGACGAAGTTTTTTAGCAGAAGGGGATTTGGTTTTTTTTAGATATGATAAGGATCATCCTATTTCTGATGTTGGTTTGTACCTGCATAATGACAGGATTTTGGCCTGTACAAACAAAGGATTGGCTATTTATAATTTTAATGACGAATATTTTCAGTTACGATACATAGGAGCAGGAAGAATCAATGAAGACACAAAGAAAAAATAACATGAATCTTGAAGACCTGGTTCAGGAAATAGAGAATATCTCAGAAGACATAAGGGCTGAGGTAGTTGCTAATGAACTTTTGGAGAATACTTCTATTGTCCAGGATGAAATTATGATTTCTAATCAGGGTCAGTTTTCCAGAGCATTCAGAAGCGATATTTTAGGAGCAGGTATTAAGGATGATAATTACGATAAACGTGAATACCTTAATTTACTCTTGTCAAGAGACAGTATTTATGATACACTGCCTGAAGGATATATACATAGTTTAAAGGAAAATAATGCTGATAAATCTGTGCAACAGATGATCAGGGAACATAAGCATCAGAAAAAGCAGGAATCAGAAGCACGTAATTTTTTCAGCCCTTTTGAGAATGAAATTTTTCATTACAAAACTAAAATAGAAAGCGTCGAGAGGAATTTTTTGTACAAACTTAATTCAGCTAAGTCACTAGATTTTTTCTATGATTTTTGGGGTTTACCTCACATTTATCCGGATGTATTAGTCTCTAAATTTATCAGGCTTTTACCGTATGCATACAAAATTGTTGGAGATATTGATTTGGCCTGTAAATGCTTATCAACTATTATAGAAGAAAAAGTGACTTTTGGAACGACAACATCCAAAGAACTTAGTGAAGAAGGTGAGCAGATTGTATTGGGTGAAAACAGATTAGGAGTAGATTTCATCAGCGGAAAAAATTATACCGATTATTCTATGAATGTAACCATAGAAATAGGCCCGATAGTCAATAAACCTTTTCATAATTATATAAATGAAGGAGATATAAAAAAGTTTATAGATTGTTTTTGCGAACATTTTTTTCCGATGGAAGTAGAGATCAAAATAGTCTTATTGATAAACAACGAAATAGAAAAGTTTAATTTTAATAATGAGCCTGTGTTGGGCTATACAACACGACTTTAGAAATGGTAAAAAAGCATTTAGGAGCACTTATTGATGTCAGGCTCATTGTATTTTTGGTTGTAATTATAGCAGTTAGTGTTTTACTTACAATGGTTTTTAGTGATAAAGTAAAAGAATTTGCAGTAAAATATAAAAAGAAATTTTATATCTATATTTTCTCAGCCGTACTCATTTATGCTCTGGTTGGGTTTTTAGGTTACAACAAATTATTTACAGAAGTATCAGATGAGTTTCTTTTTTACCAGACGGCTTCTTTACTATTTGGAACGCTTCACGTTTACTTGTACCGCATTTATTTTAATGAATTTAATCAGAAGCTGGTTGCTAATGAATTACTGTTTTCGTGCCTGATTATGCTTTATTCGAGTGTATTGTTTATCATTATTTATACAGCATTAAGTGGTATTGGACTTACTTTTTTGATGTGCTCACACTTTCTGGTATTTATTGTACCTACCGGAATTTATGCTGTGTTCAATTATATGCTGCAGATACCTCCCAAAGAATACGTAACATGGAAGATACCAGAAAGAGACGACCCTTTTCCAGTTATAGAGAATGTAGAAATGAAAGATCTTTTATTGATTACGCTATTGATCCAAAAAGATTCGGATAGCGAAACATACACTTCCTTAAGGTCAAAAGGACCGGTAAGAATTGATTTCGGTGCTCTGTTTTACCATACCGTTACAGGATATAATAAACATAATGCGGAGAGTAAAATACAATTAAAACATAATGGACAAAATTGTAACTGGGTATTTTTTCTACAGCCAAAATGGTACCAGCCAGCCAGATATGTAGATGCAAAATATACATTAGGAATGAATGGTATAACAGAGAATTCGGTTATTATCTGTAAAAGGCAAAAAGAGAAAAAGGCTGAAATAAATAAAAAAAACAAGCCAAAGGATCCAGAATTTGTATATGGTGCAAATGCAGGAATGAATTGATAAAATTTAGATCTATCTGAACAAATGTATTATATAGAAGAATCAGAAGTTTCATTTCACGGCCGGCACCGTACTTACAAAGTTAAAAAAGGAGATACGCTCGAGAGTGTTTCTCTTGATCTTGGTATTGCTGCCAGTGAACTCAGAAGGTATCATAATATGTATTGTGAGATTCCCGATCTAATCGAAGCCGATTTTAAAAGACATTTAGAGTTTTTGATTTTGGCTCCGGAAAAAAGTGAGATTTCGAAAACGGATATAATTGATAAAAGGCCTCAGGAAGTCATCTTAGGTAAAAATTACAGATTACCTTTTACGCCTGAACAAGTCGACCAAAGTTATAACGTAAAATATACTTATGAACGAGAGGATGAGATTGATGTCACGGAAATAAAGATTAATGTAAAATGGATTGCTGCTGATATAAACAAGTATCATCTTTTTGAAATTAACAGAGCATCTGATATTTATATAAACGGTAAAATTCCGGACACCATGATGGACGGATTGGCAGCTAAAACAGCAGAGGTTTTATATCCGTTAAAAATTGTTGTGGATGAATTTGGTAAATGGATTGATATTTATAACCATGCTGAAATAGAAAGCCGTTGGGGTAAGATTAAAAGTGAAATTTTAGATTATTATGAAGGTGAAGTAGTTGAAAAGTATATAGAGCATTTAGAACGTACACTTGAGAGCTCAGAGAGAGTATTGAGTTCACTTCGTTCTGATTATTTTTTAAGGTCTTTTTTTAATGGTATTCATGTAGGTTATACAGCTGATTATGAATTTGAGAAAGATTTGTCATTTCCGTTACAAAAAGAAACAGAATCTGTATTTAGAGTACAACATAAAATGGCTCCTAATTTAGATGATGCGGAGTATATTAGAATAGAACAAAGAGGAAATTATACAGATTCAGGGTTTGGTTTTTTATATGGACATGCTCATTTAAAAGTAAATTATAATGCCGCTTATTTTATAAATTCAGATACTTATACTATAGAAAAAATGAATCTGGAATGCAATATTGAGAAAGCCCAGCCCATAAAAACAATGATTGAAATTGAGCTTTTGAAAATGAAAAAAGTATGAAATAATTGAAAATAAAGGAGAGTAATTTTTTTAACATCTTAAAAGGTAAGGTTATGAGTGCAAAACATGTAGTGGTACAAGGAGCGACCGTAAAATGTAAGTTTAGTGTAGAGCCTAAGTTAGATAAACTGAAGGTAAAATCACATAGTAAGCATTATGCGAATGACAAAGACGCTGCAAATAAACTCATAGCAACCGATAAAGAAATTGGACAGACATTAGAGAAAAATACTTTTGGTAAATGTAAAATGCAGCCCAATGGAAGCGGGGATTACTTGCCATGTCAGGCAGTAATTACAAAATGGAGTGGTTTTTATGAAAAAGTTACATTATCTAATAAAGGAAAGATATTACTGGAAGACAGTAAAGCCACCTGTCCTATAGGAGGTGCTGATTGTATTGAAGTAGATAAACACGGACAAAAAGCAGAAGTGGCTGAACAGAATGTAAAGAATGCCAAACCCGAAGTCCAAAAGCAAATAAACCCGATGGTAGATATAGAAGAACTATTTCAAAGGGAACATACAGACGAAGGAATACTATATAGTTAAAAAGTAATTTCATTATTCTCAAAACATAGAAATGGCAAAGGGTGTAAAAAAAATAAAGGAATCAGAAACAAGCAATGTTCTTGAAAATTATACTTCAAGAGCAAATAACATTATATGCATAAAACCCAATCAAATGGTAAATTTTGTTGTTAGCGAATGGTATGAGGACACGACGCCAGCAGATAAACAACGAGACATTACATGGTTGTGGCAAGATCAAAAGAAAATTACAGTTTTTAAAAGTACAGTAAAATTAGCCAATAGCCCTTTTGGAGTTACTATTCCTAATAACCTTTGCGGTTCCTATGCATATTACTTAGAAGCCAGTCTATTTGGTGTACATGATCCTAGAAAAACAGGATTACATGTATATGGTAAATGCGACCAAAAAATAATATCCTCCTCTTGGAGTAAAACAAGAGGAGCTGTAGATACTAGCGAAATAAGTTATGGTCATAACTTATTTATTACATTAAAAACGGAAGGAGTAAATGGGGATACCCTTTCAATAGAATTATATAGTGAAAAAAATCCTCAGAGCATCCAAACAAAAAGTGAGAAATGTATTGATGGTAAAATAGTGGATGTGAAGTTTTCTACTTTAGGATATAATTTTTTTATTCCAGGAGTAAATACACTCATGTCAGGTCAAAATCCTCAGTCAGAAAAATTTTATATAAAAGTAAAAGACATAACAGGGGAGTACCTTAAAAATGCTAGCGGTAACGACAGAATACTGTCTTTTTCCATAGCAAACAAAGTGGTACAACCCGTAATTGAAATACCAACTAATACAGCTCCTTTGACAATTGATACAACTCCAGTTGAGGAAATAGTTAGAACAGAAGGTATTTTTGCTGCTTATTTTGCTAAAGAAGAATTTTCGTTGGAAACTGCAGAGACTGCAGGTCAGCATACATACATATTTAAAAATCCATATTCTAGCATTAACAAAGATGTAATTGCTCCAATCATCAAAAAAAGAGTAGATGCAGAAGTAAAAGCAGATAAAAAATATGCCAAACTTGATGATATTAAAAATGCACTTACAACTGGTCCTTATGCAATTGGGGATCCTGTTTCTTTTAATTTGTGCAAGTTAGGAGCAAACTATATAAAAATAAATAATGCCCCACTGGAAGATGAAGTATATGTTGTTGCAAAAACATTTTTGTTAGATGGTAAAGAAGTATCGATTACGATAAAAGAAAAAGAGGCTGTTTTAGGTGAAACTGATGCAGATTTGACTGTCTTAGAAGCCAAAGAAAATGGAGAAGAACTTACTATACTAAAAGCAACTGTTGAAAACGGCATAGCAAAGGTAAAGGTGAAATTACGCCCAAAAGCTGATGAAGATTTAAAAATATGGAAAGAAAAACTGCTTAAAGGAAAAAAAGAAGAAGCTTATACCTATACATTTAAAAGTGAAGAAACAACCATTACAGTTGACAACAAAAAGCAATTTGCAGCAATAATACTAAAAAATGCAAAAGAAGGAAAACAAGGCAATACCAAGATAGCAGCCGGAAAAACGGTCTTTGTAGACGATGTAGAAAAAGCATTACAAAATGGAACTTACGGCAGAGGTGCCACGATTAGTTTTGATACCTACAAAACACAAGCAGAGAGTCTATGGTTAAAAGCCGAATGCCAAGGGGATACTGTAAAACACGAAGGGGAATTTTTGAAAAGAGATGGGGAGTATTTTGTGATTGGGAAAGGAAAATGTATTAGATGCGGTATATTAACACTTGATGAACTAGATTTAATCTTTACTAGCGCAACTAAAGCTAAAAAAGAAGAATTAATGAATGCCTTTAATTTAGCAAACGGTAAATTTGGATTAAATACATGTCAACAAAAAGCTCATTTCTTTGCTCAGGTAAGAGAAGAAGTCGGACTAAGTATTGATATAAAAGATGGAGAAGGCTTAAATTATGCTGTTGAAAAATTAACAGAAAACTTTGCGCGATTTAGCACAACAGGATTCTTAAATGGTCCTCCAAATGATTTAGCTTTTGCTTATGGAAGAATTGATAGTAATAATATTGCTTTTTTAAGGAACACATACAATAGACATAATTTAACTCAGCATTCGGCTAATGTGCAAATGATAGCAAATATTGCCTATTCAAATAGAAATGGAAACGGTGATATTGCAAGTGGTGATGGATGGAAATATAGGGGAAGAGGTATTATACAAATTACGGGAAAAGATAAATACATTAAAATCAATAACAGAATCGATTCTGATTATGTAGATTTTACTACAGATATTGATGCAAATAACATCAATAATATAAATGAAGGAACTGTTGCTAGCATGGCGTATTGGAAAGAATACAAGTGTATGGATGAAGCAAATAAAGGATATGAAAAAAGACATTTAGATAAGATAGTAGATATAATAAATAGTAATACACCTACAAGAAATGCAAGATGGGAAAATTTGAAAAAAATGATTGAAATATTCAAGGTAAAAGAATGTTCTAAAGATAATGCCGCTAATGAATTGATAGAAGGACAATCTGAATATTATATTTATAAAACTGGAAAAGTTAAACTTATAAAAGGAACCCAAAAAAAGCATTCTTATTATGTTGAAAAAATGGAAGGAGAATTTAAACTACTTTATTGTTTAGATGAAAATGAGTATGGGATGGTTCAAATACCAGCTTCAGGTAGTGGTTTTAACAGATATGGAGGTGTAGATGCAGGAGGGGCTTCAGGAGGAGAGATAGTTGGGCAAGGGGATCATTACTTGCTACCTAAAACAGCATCTGCGTTATTTGGTATTATCAATGATGTTAATGAAAAAGGATGGGAAATTCATTTAGGAGATATGTCTTCTAAAAATGGTAGCGATCCGTGGGGACCAGGTTCCTTTCATCATGCGGGGCATGGTCATAATGGAACTAGGAAAGGTTTAGACTGTGATTTTAGATATTTAAACACTTCAGGTAAAAGTTATCAAGGCTTAAATACTAGTTCAGTTTTCGATAAAGAAAAAAATAAAACGGTTTTTACTTTTGCTTATAAATATGGCTTTAGAAAAAATTTTTGTGCTAATCCAGTTACTGTTTTAGGAAGTACTGTTTCAGGTGTGATACATCAAAATGATCATGATGATCATGGGCATATAGGATTAACAGATTTAGACTTAGAAGAAGTTTCGTCAATTAATGTAATAAAAATATGAAAAAAAAATTGATGCTTTTATGGAGTCTATTTTTAATAGGATGTAACGGTCAAACAAAGAAGGACGATTTAAACGAGAAAACTGATATAATTAAATTAAATTTTAAAAATGTATCTGTAGCTCTTTCGGGAATTAATAGTGTGAATAATAATGCTCAAGAAGATTTTAATATTAAAAATGATGCAACGAAAATTTTAATGCAACCTGCATTTTTAGAAAGTGATTTATTGGATGGAAAAGAATTAAAATTTTCAAATGAGAATGTCAAAAATATCAAAATAACTTTTAGTTATGATGCAGTTTTTTATGGTGAAGAAAAAGTTAAAACTACACTTGGATTCAAACGAGATACTACAATAGTTTTGAAATTTGAAAATAAAAAAGTTCAAATTCCAAGTTTTGAAGACATAAAAAAAACAGTATTTAAGAAATTTGAAAAAAAAGAAATATATGATGTTGCATATTTAGTCAATCGAAATTATTTTAATAAAATAGTTGAAAATTATGAAGTTTATGGAGGTAAAGATTCTCCTGATTATAAATTAGCTGTAGCTTTTTTAAAGAGTAAAAAGAAGTCTCAAAAATTAGAAGATTTATTTATAAATATTGACTACATGAAATTTAATATTGAATTTGAAGATAATTCGAAGTTACATTCTATAGTTTTTGATAGAATGTTTCAAAATTATGTTTTTTCAGAAAAAGAAAAAATTTCAAATGTGGGCGAAATAATTCCTAAAGGATTTTATGTCCTAGACAGTAATATCCTTAACCTAAAAAAAAATGGATTTAAAATATTAGCATTAGAAAAAAATGAAATAAAAAATAAGGATAATGCTCAACACAATTCTAACCCTATAATTGTTTTACAAAAAAAAAGTAATCAATATCAAAAAGTTAATGATAATTATAATTTGATTTTTAAATATGATGACAATTGTCCTGCTGACGGATATGGAGGTATTGTAAGTAAAAATAATTATTTTACTGTTCAACAGATATTTTGTGTAGATTTTTTATTTGTTAATTCATATACAACATTTAAAATAGATGAAAATACAGGAAATATAAATCTTTATAAATATGGAGAAGAATACACTAACCGAAGTAATACAATGTTAAAAATTCCTTCAAAAGTATGGTCAGTAAAAGATTTCGGCATGGTCAAATTTGAAAGCGTAAATGAAGGTTTTTTATTAAATCTTAGAAATAAGAAACCATTAGAAAAACTAAATAAATGAAGCTCATTGACATATGAAAAGAAAAAGCAGCAGTTAGCAAAAAAATATAAAAGTTTTTGTTAGCTGAGGATTTATAAATATAAATTATGAAGAAAGTTATAAATGTTATTTCACTTGTTACTATATTTTTTAATTACTGTAAAGGACAAAATAAGGAGTATTCCAATGTAAATACAAATAACGCAGCTCAAACTATTATATCAGAAAGCGGAATGTATTATTATACACCAAACCTTAAAGTAATAGATTCTCTTAAAAAAACTATGGGAGAAAAGAGTTTTTATGTTATAGCAGACGATATTCATATTTAAGTTTTAAAAAGATAAAATAGCTCAATATTCAATAGTTCCTCCTGACTTAAAAAGTGATTTAAAATATGTTTACATTGAAAAAAAACTGAATTTATAAGTAGGTAATGTACCAAAGGCAATATAAAGGTCAATAAATGAAATCCTGTGAAATAAAAAATATCCAAATCTATAAAATGATTAATAAAGATTTTAGAAAATAATCTAGGTAAAATTTGCCATTAAATAATATTTTTAAAGATTAAACCTGCTTAATTTAAAAAATTAACCCAATAAATCTTTAAAATTAATATTTAGCACAAACCAACACAATTAATTTAAGGAAAAATGCAATAAATCTTTGTTTAAAAAGAAATACATAAAAGATATGATAGAAAAATTAAATCATTTTCCCGTAAACTGGATTGACGGGATGAAAATAAACAAAAGCCATTTCTTATCCATGCAGAACAATGTTTCTGAATTGGTAAATGACGCAATAGGTATTCATACCACTCCGATGAGTTATGGATTACTGGATTCCGGAAATCAGAATAAGGAGGCTACAAAAATTACACTCGGAATCGACAATCACAAATTACTGCGCGTTCGGGTAGAAGAATGTCATGCGATTACACCAAACGGATCGAGAATTGAAATTAGCAGGAGCAGTACTGATACATTAGATCTTCAGGTTCCGTACCCGGAAGATACTTATGAAATAAAAGATGGAGAACAATTGGTTTTGCTGGCTTGTATATCGGTTAATTCAAAAAAAAGAATTCCGTTTGGAGAGCCAGATCCGGAGGAAGTTCCGCCAAGATATCCATACACGCAACCTGAATATAAACTTCATTTAATTAAAGCTGAGGAATTTCGTTCCGGAATAGGGTATGGTGGTTTTTATCTGGCTATTGGTAAAGTTATAATTGGGGATAACACAATCCTTGATGAAAATTATATTCCGCCATCAGTAACTGTTGCCTGTCATCCAAAACTGGTTGATATGCATGCACAGATCGCACGTACGTTTGGTCAGATAGAAATTTATTCAGTTCAGATTTCTCAAAAAATTAATCGTATTCAGCAATCTGGAATTTTACCTCAGACGGTAATTCAGTTAACAGATACGACTAGTTATTATCTAGGAAGTTGTCTTACACAGTTTCGTTGGTTCGCTTTGCATCAGCATCCTGCAGCAATGCTGACTACCGTAGTATCATTTGCAAGAGTCATCAAAAATTTTATTGATTCAAAATCGGGAGCGGGTAAAGAGGAACTGCTTAATTATTTTGCCGAATGGTGTGATATATCACAAGGGGAGTTGGAAATGCTTTTTGCATCCCTTATTAACTCCGGATACGATCATGTGCATATCGATAAAACGGCAACGCTGGTCATGAACTTCCTGGTTAAGATTGAAAAGTTATACGAGACCTTAAACAAACTGGATTATATAGGTAAGAAGAAAGAAAATATCGAGTTGTTTGTTGCCGAAACAGATCAGAAAGATATTCTTCATACTTCTAAAAGACACAGTTTCTTCATAAAAGATTAAAAACAATTACGAATAACAAATATGGAAGTATTAAATAAACAAGAACGTCAAAAAGCATTTATAGCTTTTTTAATAGCATTTATCCTGACTTTTTCAGTGATGTTAATTGCAGTATCATTTAATTTTTATATGCCAAAAGCAGAAAATAAATTACTTAAGGCAGAAAACGAAATGATGAAAAGAGAATACGATTATCAAACCAATTTTTCGGTAAAAATTGACAGCATCAGAATGACCATTGATTCTATCAATTCACCAAAAGTAGATAACGATTTTCAGCAGCGTCTGGCAAATGTTATGATTGCCAATATGTATCAGAAAATTCCAAAAGATACTACAGACAATAAAAAGTTGTATAACAATATCATTCTCGCATACAAGAATATTATCGATTATAAAAAGCAGATCAGAAGCCTTACACATAATTCACACCTTATAGACAGTTTGAACCAATCGGCAAAAACCTACAAAGAAGAGCTGGAAAAAGTAAGCAGGGATTTAGATGTCTGTCGTCAGATTTATCAAAATCAATAAATAGAGTTTAGAGTAAAAAAGAATTAATAGAATAATCACTAAAAATTAAAAATTATGTTATCAAATTATGGAATTGGAGGTAATGAAGTAAAATTAGATGCTGATGAAGCAATCATTGCCATCCCACAAAACAGAACACTTGTTGCTCAGAAATTAACAGTTGATGCACCTATTAAACCAGAATTGGTTGAAGGAATTACAAGTATCGAAAAAGCATTTGAACACTTTAAGCCAGAAGTAAAAGTAAACTTTGAAACTGCTGAAGGTGCAACAAAAGTAGAAGCTTTAAATTTTAAAAACCTGGGAGATTTTGGAATAAAAGGAATTACATCACAAAGCAATTTCCTGTCTGAACTGGAAACAGAAAAAGATCAGTATCAAAAAATCATTCGTCAGTTAAAGTCAAACAAAATCCTGAAAGCGGCTTTAGAAGACGGAGAAGCAAAAAAAGCTTTATTAGAAAGTCTTGGAACGCTTATCAATGAACTAAAACAAAATAAATAATATAAAAAATACGAAGAAATGTCAAATAAAGAAGCATATAAAAATAACGACGGCGATATTGCAGTATTAGAACCTAGAGTAATTGCAGGAGCAGGTTCAATTGAAAAAAATGTTGAAAAACTGGCTAAATACGGTGGTTTTGATTTACTGGAAATGTCAATTGAAGGCATTCAGAATCTTAATCCGGAGAGAAAAGCAAGAAGAAAAATTTTTCTTGGAGAAGTAAACAAAGCAAAAGAAAGAGAAACACTTTTAAAGACGTTAGAATTATGGTCTTCAGTTTTAAGCAGTAACGAAGCTTTGACTGATATGGTGGCACAAAGTGAAGACAAAAGCAAAGAGTCTGAAGCATTATTGAAAAAGAATCTTGCGAAAGCGGTTGAAGATACAAGAGAAATCGAAGCAGCTTACAGAACAGTTGCATTGTTCTTCAAAAACACAGAAACAGATAAAGTAAAAAATGTTACGATTGTAAATGCTGATTTAGAGCAATTAAAAGATCTTGACAATACACGTTTTATTGATGCTATTCATGCTGAACTAGTAGACAATTATGATCGTTTAGATCTTAAAAACAACTACGGTATTTTGGTAATTCCAGGATATTTAGGTTCAAATAAAGTAATCGAAAAATGGGCAAAAATTGCACATGAAAATAAAGTAATGCTGGTTACCGATTTCGAGCACCTTGACGAACCGGATGATGTAATGGAAATGTTTGATGCAGCTTCTTTAACAGGTGGAGATGTGTACCGTTCTAACGTAATCATGACTTGTAACTGGTTAGTAGGGCGTGGCAGATTTGACCAGATAGGAGAAAACGAAGATTTACACATAGCTCCTTCTGCAGCACTTGCCGGAAAAATTTATAAAACGTTGATGTCTCAGGTTACAGCCGGTAAAAAATTCGGTGGAATCAATGAAGTTGACGGAGTAAAATTTGACCTTAAGAAAAGCGAAATCGCAAATCTTGAAAACTTAGGATTGGTTCCTATGGTAAACGAGTACGGAAAAGTTATGGCTTTCTCTGCCAAAACATTATTCAGCGGTGATAATTTAGGATTGCAAACCTACTCAGTTGTTCGTGTTTTTGATTACGTGACCAAAGTATTAATGGATTTCCTTAACCGTCGTGCTTTCGAAAACTTTACAGCAAAAACGCGTAAAGAAATCATGAATCAGATTGTGGCTTTCCTTGATGGAATCACAGGCCCTGATAAATTGATTGAAAATTTTGAAATCCGCAGATTCGAACAGGATCCAATTCAGAAAGACAGAATTTACATGGATATCCACATGAAACCTTATTTTCCTGCAAAAAACTTCCTGATCAAAATGGACGGACATAAAGGAGATGACGGAACGGAATGGGATACTGATTACGAACAAAAATAATAGTAATACCTCTATAAAAAGGAAGCATATTTTTATGTTTCCTTTTTTAAACAAAACATTGATCTTTTGAATGGTCAAACCAAATAATTCAAATTTATGAACCTACTGAAAATTTTGCTTGCAATCATTGTATTGTTTATAGCTTCAAATCGGGTTAAAGCTCAAAAAATACCTGTACTAAGTGAAATAAACTGCCCCATTACGCAAAATGACTTACTGCTTTCGGGGAAACTTTTTGCAAGTGCACCGCCAATTTTGTTAAGAGTTTTTAATGAAGATTCTGAATATGCAGTATTACAGCTTGGCAAAAGAAAAAGTAGTTTGTATCTATACTTCAAAATATTTACAGATAACGTTTGTGTAAAGCAGGAACAGCCATTAGAACTTTATTTCAAAAATGGAGATACGTATATTTTAAAGAATTCATTTGCAGTAAATTGTGATGGTACAGCTGTTATGGAACTCACAGGTGCAGATATAAAAAAACTGAATGCTAACACAATTAATTCAATAAGATTTTATACGCTTAAAAAAGATTATGAATTTAGTCCGAGTGCGGCTGATAACCAGAATTTAAAACATTATCTCAATTGTTTGAAGGTGTATAAGATTAGAAAAAAGCAGCGTTAGTTTTAATTTCAAGCAGTTTATATATAAGCTGTCTTCTTTCAAATAAAATTAAAATTCATCAAATAAATAGCTAAATATGCCATTTCCAGAATTAAATCTTTCATTAGGACTTACAGATAACAAAGGTTCTGTTTTTTATGCAGGCAGCGGTGAGGGCGATGTGGTTGTCAGAACAGATTCGGCTTTAACGAAGCATACGATCAGTATCATAATTTCAGAACAGGAAGTGGGGACAGTAAATCTCAAAACATTTTTTGAAAGCTCTGAAATTCCTGTAGAAATTGAAGTTCCTACGTATCAAATGATTGTAACTGATGATAAAACCAAGGAAAAAGAGATATATAAAGTGACACGAGATACTTTTTTTTATAAAGAGAAAACCACCAAAAAAGGAATCTGGAGTTTTTTTGGACTGAAATTTTTAGCTCCAAAGAATTTTCTTTTTGAAAATATACCTTTTGAGCCTTTAAAAGAAGAAATAGAAGTGTTTGATATTTCGAAATACAGAAAATTAAATGATGAAGAACTCTGTTATACTTTTCAAAAAGAAAATCAAAACATTCAGCTTTTTGCCGGAGACATCAATACACTGAAAATTGAAAAAGGGACGAGTTATTTTATTATTGTTGATGAAAATAAAGGAAAACGTTTTATTGGTGATATTTTGTATCGTGAAAAATTTTTGAAACTTACTCCAAAAGTAACACTCAGTATTATTAAGAGGAAAAAGGTTTCTAAAGCTATAGAAACAGGATATAACGGAAAAACGGACAGGATAATTTATATATAAATTAAAGAAAAATGAAAGGAGCTTTTTATAAACTGCCGATAGATTTTAATGCCATCATTCAGAAAAAAGAATTAGAAAAAACATCGATTGAACATTCTATTGCCCAACAAATAATTTTGCTTGCTACCACAACATTTGGTGAATGCAAGTTTGATGAAACCTTTGGATCTAAAATATGGGAAATCGATTTTGATTTGCTGATGAATGAAAACACCCTGAAAGATATAATTTCGAAAACGATGAAACAATCTTTGATTTTGCATGAAGGAAGAATTAAACTTAATGATTTGAGGGTTGAACTTTCTGAAGAGTTTTTTTTTGTTGATAATATAAGCAGAGCAAAAAAACGTGTTGATATTATCATTGATGCAACAATAAAAAGTACCAATAGAAATTTCGATTTCAGAGGATATTTTTTTGTTGGACCATTGTCTTATAAATAAATATAAAAAGTAAATAAAATATTATTAATTTATTTTTTATTGTAAGAATTATTTTTATATTTGCTGCATGAATAAATAAATTAATAATTAAAAAATTTTTATTATGTCGTTTTTAACATCGTTGTCAGTAGCCGGAAAGGATTACAAAGTATTAAATGTGAGCTATGATTTAGCTCAGGAAACAGACGCTTCTGGGCGTCCATCTACAGTAACTCGTGGTGGAAGAATTATGCTTGAAGTTGAGTCTACAGGAAGTACTGAATTGTTTGAGTGGATGACCAATAATTTCGAAAGAAAAGATGGTTCTGTAAAATTCATCAAACGTGATTCTAATGCTACTTTAAAAGAGCTAAAGTTTACAGAGGCTTACATGGTTAAGTACAAAGAAAACTTTGATCATAACAGTGACACTCCTTTAACGGAGACTTTTATGATTTCAGCACGCAAAATTTCGATGGGCGGAGGAGAATTTGATAATGCATGGGTATAATCCTTGGACTTTATCAAACTTTTTTAAGCTTGAAACTATTAAAGGGAGTCCTGCTATGGGACTTCCTTTTTTGTTTAATAAGCACTAAATCTATTTTTATATCTTTTAATAACCTAACAAAATCTAAACATGAGTTTTTTATCTAAATTAAATATAGACGGAGAAGAATACAACATTCTTGAATTCAATGTAAACTTCAAACAAGAGATTGACAACACAAGTAAGCCTACCGGAAATGCTAAAGGCGGAATTGTAAAAATGATAATAGAAGCCACTAAGGATACTAATTTTTTGAGCTGGATGCTAAATAGTGATTTAACAAAAGACGGTAAAATCATTTTTTACAGAAGAGATGCAATGAGTAAAATGAAAGAACTTACGTTTACGAAAGCATTTTGCATTGGTTATGACGAACAGTTTACAAGCACTACTGAAGTCCCTATGAAAATTACTATAGAATTAGTGGCTAAAGAACTGACTTTTGGAGATGCGAAATTTTCTAACAACTGGATTGCCTTAAGTTAATTGTAAAGAACCAATAAATAGTATTATTATGGCACATTTTTCAGAGCAGGTACATATCAGCATAGGAAGTTTTACCCAAAACGTGGTTTATCATAATTTAGAACTGTCCCAAAAGATGGCCGATCATCATCATTTTTCTTTTGTATGGCAATATACCGGCAAAGCTATCATAAATCCTGCAGATCAGGCAAAGGCAATACGAACATATCTGGGAGATGAAGTTATTTTTACTTTTAAAAGCCTTACCGGAATCCGGTTGATGAGCAAAGGAATTATAACAGAACTTACCTCTGTAGACCTTCACGGCAGCGCCGAAGGATTACATGTCAAAGGTATCAGCCACAGTATCGTTCTGGATGATATGAAAAAATCAAGAACTTATCAGCAAAGAGGTATGGATGATATTGTTCTGGATATTTTAGCAGAAGGACCGGGAGAATTCTATGAAAGAGATGCTATAAAATCTACTTATCTTCAGGAGTTCAAATACATGGCTCAGTACAATGAGACCAATTTTGATTTCTTAAAAAGATTAGCCAGACGTTACGGACAATGGTTCTATTTTGACGGAATGCGAATGCAGTTCGGACAAACCAAAAGCAGTAAAATAAAACTCATCAATGGAGCTTCGCTGCATGGATTTAAAATTCAGGCTAATATGGCATCCCATAAAATTTCTCTGGGAGGTTATGATTACAATGGCGCAGCCAATATTCGTAATTCCTCAGCAAGAACCTCTTCAGGAAGCAAAGACAGTTTCTCGGCTGTTGTAGGTCATAACCAGGGAACCGTTACCCAAAACGATTTGAGCAATGGTGCTTATACCACCAATGCCCAAAGCAATGAAGAAATCGAAGAAATGGTTAAACTGCAGACTGCAGGAAGTGACGCCAATAGTGTATATTACAGTGGAATATCCTATTTTCCGCTAGGACTTGGGCAGGTTTTCAGCATCATAAACCAAACAGTTGAACACGAACTCATTGTGACAGAAGTATCACACCTTTCACAGGTACACGGAAATTATACGTGTCATTTCAAAGCAATTCCGGCAGATGTTGCAGCACCTCATTATACAGACGTAAATGTATTTGCCAAAGCCGAAACACAGCCAGCCAAAGTAAAAGACAACAATGATCCTGAAGGATTGGGACGTGTAAAAGTACAGTTCAACTGGGCAGGCGGAAACAATTCAAGTGAGTGGCTTCGTATGATACAGCCACATTCAGGTTCAGGAAAAGGATTTTACTTTATTCCCGAAATTGACGAAGAGGTTTTAGTAGGTTTTGAAGGAAGCAATGCACAGAATCCTTACGTTTTAGGAACGCAGTATAATGGCAGTGAAACCAGCGGTTATGCAGACGGTCAAAATAATGTTAAGGCGATTCACACGCGTTCAGGAATCAAATTTATTTTGAATGACGGTGAAGGAAGTATTTTAATCGAAGACCCGAGTGGCAATACCTGGAAAATGGATGGTCAGGGAAATATTGATGTTAATGCGCCAAAGAATTTTACAGTAAAAGCCGGAGAAAATGTTAGTATTACTGCAGGTAAAAATGTTTCTGTTAGTGCAGGAGAAAACATGGATAATTCGGCAAATAATGATATAACAGTAGTTGCAGGAAACGATATTATGCAAACCGCTGCCGGAGAAATTATGGAAAACTCTGATGTAAGAAATGAAATATCATCAGATAAAACACATCGACAAACCGCTGATTTTAATACCCTTGCCGAAAAAGTAACTATTTTTAGTGAAAAAGAAAACATGACACTCCAAAGTGGTAAAACCATAGAAAAAAACAGTACCGAAAAATCTAAAATGTTTTAATTATGGGTATTACTAAACAAGCTAAAAATATTACAATACATGCTAAAACCAGCTATACTGTTAGAGCTAAAGAATTGGTCGAAATTGCTGATAAAGTAAATTATGAAGCTCATAAGGACAATCTGGTTTTAAATAGTAATGCAAGCATTGATTTAAAAGGAGAGGAAAATGGTGTTATATACAGTGATTATTCTCCCCCGGAATTAAAAGTAGAAGAAAGTGAGTTTATATTAGAAAGTAAATTTGCCCTTGAACAATTATTTGCTTTTGCAAAAAAGGATAGTAAAGCTATGTTCTGTTTCTGGATGGCAGATATATTCGGAGCAGATATTCCTTTAAAAGCTTATGAAAAACTTTATGAGGATGCCTCAGAAAAGAAAGAAAGTTTAAATCCAAAGATAACAGTTGCATTAAGCTTACCTGGTTATGGCGCAGCTTATTATTCCGGAGAAAATGAAAAAATAAAAAATCACATTATCATTTCTGAAGGATTTATTTTAAATGCGATCAAAGACAATAAATACCAAAAACTGTTAATGATTGCTTTGGTGGAAGAATTTGGGCATCATCTTGATTACTTATTGCGTAATAAATATTCAACTAAAAAAGGAGATGCAAAAAATGACGAAGGAGCCCTCTTTAGTGGAAGAATGAACAGAAAATATAAAAAATATTATATAGATCCGTTTAAAATTAAAGAACAGCATTATGCGACAGCGACTATTAAGGGAGAAGAGAAAAAATTAACTTGGGACTTTGCCGATTTAAATGAAAAATTAAATGAATTTGTAGATAACAGGGTTGAAAAAGATGATAATTATTTTGCCGGCTATGAGTTTTTTGGGGCCGGTCTTGGAGATGATTTACACGGTTTAGGACATCAATCTATAGAAAATGAAGCTCTTGGAAGAATTGCCAGATATAGAAATAATAGTAAAGGAGAAAATATAGAAAGATCTCAAATCTATTTTGGCAACTGGTTACGGGATTTTTCTCAGTTTGTCGACCCTATGGTTGTGAGACCGATGGCAAACTCTTTAGATAAGTTAAGTAAAGAATATGAAGACAAACACGTTAATAAAGACGAGAATAAAAAGATACTTGATGAACTAAGTGATTTAATGGATAAAAATTATGTCACTAAAGCTGATGAGAGAACCTTTAATCTTCCTGTTGGATTTAGACTTAAAAATTTTGAGGCTGAAATTGTATGGGAACCGACTAAATTGTCTCCGGTTAAATTAAGCCGTGAATCGATAACATCTTTGGTAGAATTAATTGGTTTAAAGGAATTTGGAGATTTAAAAGAACAAAAAGCTAAGGAAGACAAGGATAAAAAACCTCAAAATTACATTAAATATATCCAGGACTTCCGCTCTAAATATGCAAAAGTTAGTACAGAATTATTAGGAGTTTACAGACCACAGGAACATATTGATAATCCCGCAGCCCTGCATCGTAAATTAATCTGTGAAGAGAATAAAAAGAAAGGTAAGGCCTGTCCTCCTGAAAATTTAAACAATCAGCTGGATTCTGATTTTGTAAAAGATCCTGTAGAAAAGCAATGGGATAATAATAAAGCAACAGGTACCAAGAATTATATAAGGGGTTTTAATGTTGAAAAAGATAAAGACGGTAATCCCGTTAATGGTTTTGAAAGCGCTTATAATTGTTTTATAAATTACATTAATAACTCAAATCCTAATACCGTTGAAGGGCGAATAAATTTTGGGGCAGCCTTGCATATCCTTGAAGATTATTTTGCCCATAGTAATTTTTGCGAAATTGCTATTATGAAAGTATACGATCCAGAGGTGTTTCCTTGGGATAATATGCCTGTTACCTGTAAAAATGAAGAATTAAAAAATCATAAAGCAGACATTTCTAAAAATAGTCACGCCATAAATTCTGTAATAGACCGGAATAAAATAAAATTTAAAACCATAAATAATAGTGATTTATGGTCGAATTCTGTTAAAGATTTTATGTCGGATAAAGATCCTAAAAAAGTGCATCCGGCACAATATTATGCTAATTTAGGACACAGTAATTATTTAGAAAATAAAGGATTATATTACGCTCATGCAGAATGCCCCATAGTTCAGACAGGTAGTTTTGGATTATTGGATACGATTGCAAGTATAGCCCCCAAAATCATTAATAAACAATTTTCGATTCATGTTGAAAAACAAGACGAACTTAAAGAGGGAGAGAGGACTTTTAATGATGCTTTAATTTATGAATTTTTAAAAGATATATCAAATGCCCAGGCATCGGATACCAAAGAAAAACAAGCGTCTTACAAAGGAACTGATGATAATGTTTATTCGGAAGCATTTTTAACCTATTTGAGCTTTAGGGATTTTATGGTGACAGAAAGATGGTTTGGGGCTTCTTACAAAGATATTATGAGTGGTTTTGGAATATTAGAATACGTTACGGGTTATATTAATGTGGTAAAAAATGTTTTTTATCATTTTTTATTTTTAAGTGCTGCAAATTTAATAGATGATTATCAAACGTATTTAGATAACGAATTGAATTTATTAGAATCGGGGAACTGGAAGGTAAACCAATATGGCCCTACCCATACACAGCTGGCGAAAGACAACGGTATCCAGCCACTACACCACCTGGCAGTAGAATTAGCAGAAGATGCAGTGTATGAAGTAGGGAGATTGTTTGGGAAAGATGATTATAAAAGATTAATTATAAATTATGCTGATAAAATTTTATTTCAGCATCCTATGCATACCGACTGGATGGATGAAAAAGTTATTAATTGGTGTAAAACTAATCCAAAAAAGGTTAAGTTAGCCCATGAATCAAGCGTTGTGCTATATGGTATACGGCATGGTTATCAGGAAATTGCCAACCTTTACAATCAAATTTCTGTAATTAGTGACTTTAATACAACGGATAAACAAAAAGAGGAATTTAAAGCGGCAATCAATAAAATTCCGGCGAAATGGAATGCAGGTTGGGAACGTTTGAATAAATTATGGGAAGAAAAAGGTTTAGAGAAAATTAAAACAAAAACCGGAAAACAAAGTTATGAAGATGTTATGAAAGAAGCAGGCCACGATCACAAATAATATAATAACCATAGAGAATGAAAATTTTAAAAATCATCGTATTAATTACATTTGTTCAACTGATGAGTTGTCAATCTAAACAAGAAAAAAAAATGGAATCAGGTTTTGTTATACAAGAAGGTAAATTATATTATGATAGTAAGGAGATAGCGTTAGGTATGCCTATTGAAAAGTTTACAGATGCGATGGGAATGTATGATAGAATAGATATTGATTCTTCAGGTGGTTTTACAAGTAAAAGATGGCTTTGGACTAAAGATAATTATTATGCTTTTTACCTTAAAGAAGAAAAAAAATATAGTTTTTATTTAAATAATGAAGAATCTATTTATGACTCTATGGAAGAAATAGTATCTAAATATGGAAAATATGATAGTATTGAGGAAATAAAATCGCCCTTACTCATTGATAAACTATTTATTTGGGACAAATTAGGGATCAGCTTATCAGCATATCCGGAAACTAATATTGTAGGTAACATACACATACAGACATTGCACGTAACCAAATATTGGGAACTCGACTTAGGTTTGGTTAAGAATTTTGAAGAACAGAATGGTTTTCCCTTAACAAAAGAAGTTAAGGAAAAGAGAGAACAAGACAAAGAACATTTCGAAGAAGCACCAAAGGAAGAATACAAAGGTAATTTTACTTATAACGGTAATACGATTAATTTAAAAAAAATAGGATATACAGGCTGGGATAAAGGAATAAAAGGTTTAGGTCTTGAAGGTCCAGATTTTGACCCGCCGGGAGATTCCTCGACTTCATCAAGATGGATTAAAGACGATTATGATATGTATGTTACGATAGATCGATTTTCTAATGCACAAGAATATGAAGGATTAAGTCCGGAAAAAGTGGGCAAGTTTGATTGTATTAAAGATATTGTAATATGGTGGCATAAAACCAATGATCAATAAATGAAAGGAATAAAAATAATTATACTATTAACTTTTTTTCAATTTTCTAGCTGTCAAAACAAAAAAATGGAATCAGGTTTTGTTATACAAGACGGTAAATTATATTATGATAGTAAGGAGATAGCACTAGGTATGTCCATAGAAAAGTTTACAGGTGCAATGGGAATGTATGATAGAATTGATATAGATTCATCTGATGTAAGTGTTGTGAAAAACTATTTCTGGAAAACCAAATTAATAAATGTCAATAAACATTCAGACAATGATTATTTTACTATAATAAAAATGATTAGAGATAAAGTAACAGGAGAAATAACTGAAGATACTGAAAGTTATAAAAAAGTTAAGACTCTGGAACAAATCATTAACATATATGGTAAATATGATAGTATAGAAGAAGAAAAATCGCCTCTACGGATCGATAAACTATTTATTTGGGATAAATTAGGGATCAGTTTATCAGCGTATCCGGAAACTAACATTGTTGGGAACATTCACATACAAACACTACATGTAACGAAATATTGGGAATTGGATTTAGGCTTGGTTAAGAATTTTGAAGAACAGAATGGTTTTCCCTTAACAAAAGAAGTTAAGGAGAAAAGGAAACAAGACAAAGAACATTTTCAAGAATCACCAAAGGAAGAATACAAAGGTAATTTTACTTATAACGGTAATACGATTAATTTAAAAAAAATAGGATATACAGGCTGGCATAAAGGAATAAAAGGTTTACGTCTTGAAGGTCCAGATTTTGACCCTCCGGGAGATTCGTCGACTTCATCAAGATGGATTAAGGACGATTATGATATGTATGTCACTCTGGAACGATTTTCAAATGCAGAAGAATTTGAAGGATTGAGTCCGGATAAAGTTGGTAGATTTGATTGTATTAAAAGTATTGTAATATGGTGGCACAAAACGAATGACCAATAGATGAGGGTAATAAAAATAATTTTGCTATTAGTATTTTTACAATTATTAGCAGTCAAACCAAAAAGCAATTAGGTTTTGTTATACAAGACAGTAAACTATATTATAATTGAATTTGCCAAAATATTAAAAATGTATATAAACGATTTATTTAGTACAGCGTTTAAAAAAAATAAAATCATGTTTATCTTTTTAATTATACTTTCTTCCTGTACAGAAAAAGAAGGAAAAGATAAATATCCTGAAATCCCTGAGTTTCCTAAAACAATAAATGCAAAAATTAAATTCAAAAAAATTTTTGGAATAGGAGGAACCCAATTTTATAATGATTCTCTTTTGATAAAATTTTCTGGAGATACTATTGCACTTTATGATATAGCAAAAAGAAAAACTTCAGAAATGAAGGGTTATTATATATGTTATGAAGATGATCAGTTTTTATTATCCAGTTCAGAAGGATATTTTACTATTGACGATACTAATTTTAAAAAACGCAGTATAGATAGTTATAATGAATATTCAAAATTTAATTCAATAAGTGATAGTCTTAGAAAAAAAAGAACAAATCCTAATTCAGATATTAATGAAAAGCAATTAGATTCTATTTATCTTAATTTTTTTTGCAACAAATATAAAATAGATAATAAAACGAAACCTTATAAAGCAGTCGAACTAGGGAATCGAAGTTATTTAATACAGACTAGAAATAACAAGTTTGTTTTAAATGATACCCCATCTTGTCTGGTGACGTTTTTTGATGAAAATGCTCAAAAAATGAAATCTAATATTGGGAATTTAAAAAAAATGCAGGATGCTGAGTATGAAAAAAGCTATTTTGAAGTATATGATTATGCTATGATACATAAATTTTGGACTTCAAGTGGTGGTGGAAACCATTTTATTCCATCCATTCCCTATATGGACGAAGCGGGTTATTATTATATCAAATATGAGATAAATAATAGTAGAGGAAATTTTAAAGTGCTTTCTTATGATAATGTTACTTTTCACGATCTAACAAAAATAAAGGATGATAGATTTTTAACTTATGCTCCAGACGGAATATATGAAGTCGTATTGCATGATAATTAGGTAAATTTAAATATAATATACTTTCTAATTAAGTGTAATATAAGTTAAAGAATTATAGATATAAAGAATATTTGATTTCAAGAACGAATAATGAGACAAGAACGAATAAAAGACAGGGTATTAAAAAGAGCAGCCAGATCATGGGGTTTTTCAGATGTGGAAATGGAAACTTCATTTGATCCTGTTGTGTCCATGATGCTAAATGCATTATCGTATGAATTAGAAAAAGTGGCACACGAACTTGAAGACTCCAAAACACGGGTAGTTGAAAGAGTCTTGGAAATTATGTTTCCTGAAGTTGCTGCCGGTGCTAAACCGGCCAGAGCAATCATGCATGCACTGCCAATAGATAACAATATGAAAGTTTCTCTGCAAAACCAAATGACGGTGAGCAGAAGGTTGCACAATATTTATAACCCTTTGGCACCTATTACTAAAGAAATTGTTCTTTCACCAACCCTGGAAGTAAAATTATCTTCCTGTGAGGTTAGATATGTAGCGTACGAAAGAAATCTGTATGAGGTTTCCAATCTGTTTTATAAAGACGCAGTTAGAGATTACAAACATTCGCTGCCTTCCGGAGAAGTATTTTTAGGAATCGAATTAAAAGACACCAATGTATTTGAGTTGGAGGATTTAATGCTGTACATTGATATTAAAAATATCCATCAGAAAGAGATGTTTCATTATTATCTAAAGCAAATGAAATGCTATCATGATGATATAGAAATTAAAGTAAAAGAGGGGTATAATGTTCCGGTAAACAGTCTTGATATCGAAAACATCATAAACCGCAACTATACGCACCTGAGTGAATTGATGCAGGAAGTAAACGAGTTTTATTTTGATAATTTTTATACGCTAAAAGGCGTATTAAAACATAAAAAAATAAACGAATATCATCCTGAATATAAGTTTTTTGAGAATATAACAAATCATAACGAAAATCCTGTTATTTGGATAAAAATGGTTTTTCCGGAATCTTTAATTCCTCAAATAATAGACAATGTATCTTTTACCGCAAATTGTTTTCCGGTAATTAATAAAAAACGCCATGTGATAAACAAAACTCTTGGAGGATTTTTGTCGTACGTAGCATTAGATACAGGTAGTGATATTTATCTGGATGTAGATACTGTTGTAGATACCTATGCAAATCATTATGAAATTAAGGATTTTAGCGAAGGTGTAATCGAAGAAGGAAATGCGGTATTACGTGCAGGGGGAGTTTCCAGATTTGATTCAAGATCAGCTTCAGAACTGCTTCAGAATGTATTGGATTTATTAAAAGATGAAAGTTCTTCTTTTGCAGGTTTGGGGAAAGATTTTATGAATAGTTCTTTGATAGAGATTAATCAATTGTTGGCCTCTGTTGAGCAGCAAGCCAAAGAAAGTAATTTTTCTAAAAACAACGATCCCTATTTAATGATTAAGCCTAAAGTAAATGAATCTGCCGGAAAAACATTTACAATAAGTTATTGGTCAACTTGCGCAGAGGACGGTAATGATATTAAAGCCGGGACAGTTCTGGAAGCTAAGGATGATTTGTTCTTTACGAGTAAGGCCGCAACATTAGTTACAAATACAGTAGGAGGAACAAACAAACAAAACAATAAAGACAGAATTTTAGAATACCGAAATGCCTTATTAACAAGAGGAAGAATAGTAACTTTTGCTGATATAAAAGCATTTAGTTTTAATCATTTTAAAAGTTACATTCAGGATGTTAAAATTGAAAAAGGAACCCGAAAAGAAATTTCAAGCAAAGCAGGTTTTAGCCGTACTGTAGATATTCATATAAAAACGAATCAGGAAGAAAAAGAATCTTTATCAGCGACAGAGTGGAATTATTTATGTGAAAGCTATATGAAAAACTTAATTAATAAATCTTCGAATGTGTTTCCGTATCGATTATTTATAGAAAATGAGCCTGTAGCCTTAGGAAACCGGTAAGAAATCCATTTTAAACTTAAAAATGTTTTTCAATTAAGTAAAGAAGCCGTCTTTGGACAGCTAAAAAGCAATAATAAATTTAATCGATTTACTTTCAAAGGATTAGATAAAGTAGAAATGGAATTTCTATTGATGGCTATTGGACACAATTTTAGAAAAATGGTGGCAAATAACAATAAAAAGCATAATACTCATATAAAATTTTCTATGCGAGTTCGAAATAGAGTTGTAGAAGTCGAAATTTACCTTTTTAAAATCGCAACAGAATATTTTTTCATAAAACAACCAATGCAAAATCAATCCCTAAAATTTGCTGCATAAAAAAGGCTGCCCTTTTCGGACAGCCTCTTTACTTAATTAATATGTTGATATTGCCGAAAGATTAATTTGGATAAGAATTCGATATATTCCAAATCTATTTGGATCATGCTTTCACATTCGTTTTTAATTCATAATTTTATTGTAATCTAAAATGGAAATCATGACAAAGAAAAAAATTGCTGAGGATTTTCTTAAACTAGCCGTTGCTGGGCATTCAAACGAAGCTTTCCGATTATACACCGGCAAAAATTTCAGGCATCATAATGTTTATTTTAAAGGAGATGCAGAAACATTAATGCAGGCTATGGAAGAATCAGCAAAAACAAATCCCAATAAAATTTTCACCATTCATCATATTTTAGAAGACGGAAATTTAGTTGCAGTTCATTCACATGTCAAACAAAATTTAACAGATTTGGGTGCTGCTGTTGTTCATATTTTTCGATTTGAATCAGACAAAATAGTCGAACTTTGGGATTCAGGACAGCCCGTTCCTAATAAAATAATTAATGAAAATGGAATGTTTTAAACTGATTCAAAATGGCTAAAAATAAAACCACAGAAACAGAAAGCATTGTTATTGATTTTATTAATACTATTACTGATGAAGGGAAAAGAAAAGACGTTTATGAACTTCTATATATAGCACAGAAAGTTACCGGTTTTGAACCTAAAATGTGGGGAGCAGCAATTATTGGCTTTGGAAATTATCATTACAAATACGATAGCGGGCATGAAGGCGATGCTCCATTAGTTGGTTTTTCTCCCAGAAAAGATGCGATTTCACTTTACTTGTCTTCTTCTTTTGAAAATAAAGAGGAACTACTTTCTAAATTCGGAAAACATAAAGCCGGAAAAGGCTGTATATACATCAAAAAACTAACGGATATTGATATTGAGGTTTTAAAAGAAATGATTTCACTTTCAGTCAACAGTTTTAAAAAAATATATCCTTCAAAATAAATGGTTACATTCAAAATAGCACTTATGCTTTTTTTAAAGCCAAAATATCAAAGCGTAATTTTAAAAATAAAACCCAAAAAAATTGAATTATAAAAAACTAATACCCGTATTTATCTTGTTAATTTTTGAAAGTTCTTTCTCACAAAACACTTACGTTTTTTTAGGTTCATACAACAAAGATAAAACGGCGGAATCAATTCAGGTTTACCAGTTGGATACCCTAAACGGAAATCTGAGTAAAATAACCGGAGAGAAGAATATAATTAATCCGTCGTTTTTAACTGTTTCTCCAAACGGAAAATATGTGTATGCCTGTACCGATACGAAAACAGCAAATGCCGGGAGTGTAAGCAGTTTTGAATTTAATGCACAAAATAAAACTCTTACCTTTTTAAATAAGCAGGCAAGCGGAGGAGAAAATCCGGTTTATGTTACCATTCACAAAAATGGAAAATGGATTGCTAATGCCAATTATAATGAAGGAAGTGTTTCGGTTTTTCCTGTTTTAGAAAATGGAAAAATAGATTCTATAGTTCAAAATTTTAAATATACTGACGGAAGTATTCACAAAGAAAGGCAAACACGTTCTCATGTTCATTCGGCGGTATTTTCTCCCGGTTTTGATTATCTCTTTTTACCGGATTTAGGGGCTGATAAAATAAGATGTTATCAATTTGATGAAAAACAAAAGAAGCCTTTATTTGAAGCTAAACTTCCTTTTACAAAAACCGATTTAGAAGCCGGGCCAAGGCATTTTACTTTTCATCCGAATCAAAAATTTGGATATTGTATTGAAGAGATGGCTGGTCAAATAAGTGTTTACCAATATAAAAAGGGAAGCTTAAAAAAGATTCAGCGCATTAGCGCAAATCCTGATACTATAACAGAAGGTTATGCAAGTTCGGATATTCATATTTCTCCTGATGGGAAATTTTTATACGCCTCAAATAGGGGAAAAGAAAATAATATTGCTATTTTTTCTATTGATAAAAAAGGGCTCTTAAAAAATATAGGATATCAGTCTACTTTTGGGGATCATCCGAGGGTTTTTGCTCTTGACGAAACCGGAAATTTTTTAATTGCAACAAACGTCAATTCTGGAAATGTAGTCGTTTTTAGAAGAAATAAAAAAAGTGGTCTGTTGACCAAAACGGGAGAAGAAATTAAAATGCCAAATGTTTCGTGTGTAAAAATCAAACAAATACTGTAAAAAAATAAAAAATGAAAACACTCAATTTCAATTTACAGCCTGAAATTTTAGAAAATAAAATCATAAAGTTAATTCCGCTTCAGGAAGATCATTTTGAAACCCTTTATGAAATAGCCTCAGATCCTTTAGTTTGGGAGCAGCATCCAATAAAAGACCGATATAAAAAAGATGTTTTTAAATCTTTTTTTGAGGGAGCCATGAGTTCAAAAGGTTCCTTCTTGATTCTTGACCAAGAAACAAACGAAGTGATTGGAACAACACGATTTTATGATTACAACCCAGAGAAATCAAATGTAGGTATTGGTTATACTTTTATAGGGCGAAAATTCTGGGGAGGTCCTTATAATGCTGCTGCAAAAAAAATGCTTATTGATTATGCTTTTAAAACAGTAGATTCAATACTTTTTCATGTTGGCGCAGAGAATATCCGTTCACAAAAAGCAGTTTTGAAATTAGGAGCTGTAAAAAGAAACGAAATAATTTATCCAGATAATGGAGGAGTTCTACATTTTGAATATGAATTGGCTAAAATTGAATAGTAATACCTATTGACAATTAAAATTGATGTTGAGGATGTTATCGTATCTCGTCAAAAGTATTTCCCTGATGGATATCACCGCTGTTATATCCTTTTTTAAACCAGTACATTCGTTGTTCAGAGGTGCCATGGGTAAATGAGTCAGGTACTACATGCCCCTGCATTTTGCTTTGGATGGCATCATCACCAACAGCGTGCGCAGCACTCAGTGCTTCCTCAATATCGCCCTCGTCCAGATTTTGTTTGTTATAATGTGCCCATACACCCGCATAGAAATCTGCCTGAAGTTCCAGTGCTACAGATAGTTTGTTAGCAGCAGCTTCACTTTTTCCTTCCTGTGCTTCACGCATTTTGGCAGAGGTGCCCAGTAAGGTCTGTACATGATGTCCTATTTCATGAGCAATGACATACGCTATGGCAAAATCACCGCCTTTTGCGCCAAACTTAGTTTTTAATTCTTCAAAAAAATCAAGATCCATATATACTTTTTGGTCGCCCGGGCAATAAAAAGGTCCCGAGGCAGATGAAGCACCACCGCAGGCAGTCTGAACACTTCCTCTAAAAAGAACGAGTTTTGGCTCTTTATATGTCATTCCGTTTTCTTCAAAAATTTTTCCCCAGATATCTTCAGTATAAGCTAAGGTTACTTTAACAAAATCACCGAGTTCTTTATCTTCAGCACTTAGTGGTGCAGCAGTTTCAGTTTGGGGTTGACCACCTTGTAATTGTTCGAGTATAGGCGTAATGACTTTTGCATTTTCACCACCGAAAACATTCACTAATAAAATGATAACACCAATGATTCCGCCTCCCAGAACGGCTTTACCTCCGGATACGGAACGCCTGTCTTCAACATTGTCGCTTTGTCTTCTGCCTAACCATTTCATAGTATATTATTTTTAAGTTCCTTTATTGATTTGTGAATAACTAATTTATATTATTTTTTGCAATAAATGGGCTTCTAAGAATATTATTGTTTATTAAACTAACCATTTAAGTAAAATAGTTTCAATAACTCCCTTCATAATCGGTTTGGCAATATAATCGTTCATTCCTGCTAACAGACATTTGTCACGCTCTTCTTTTTCTGCACCAGCTGTCACTGCAATGATAGGAATTTTTTCGCCTTTAAGCGTGTTGCGTACTATTTTGGTAGTTTCATAACCGTTCATAACAGGCATCTGGATATCCATAAAAATTAAATCTGGTGTAATGCTTTCAAACTGAAGAAGTGCTTCATGACCATTTTCGCTACCATAAATAGTACTTTCCGGGCATAGGTTTTTAAGAATTGTTTTTAAAAGCAGCATGTTTACCTTATTATCTTCCACAATCATAAAAACCGGGGTTTGTACAGGTGGTAAGTTTAGTACTGCAGGGATATCATTATCTTTGATTATGTTTTTTTCGTTTGGGTTCTCATGGCTTGTGAAGAGTTTAAGGTCAAAATAAAAGGTACTTCCTTCTCCGATAGCACTTTTAAGCTGTAGATGACTGCTCATTAATGCCAGTAGCTGGTTCGAAATTGTAAGACCTAGTCCGGTACCACCAAATTTTCGGGTAGTAGAACCGTCTTCCTGTGAAAAAGCCTTAAATATCTTTGCTTGGTTTTCTTCCAGAATTCCTATACCAGTATCTGTAACCGCAAATCGCATGGTGCATAGCGGCTCTTGGATTTCTATCACTGTAACATCGAGTCTGATTAACCCTTTTGGAGTAAATTTGACAGCATTCGACAATAAATTGATTAGTATTTGTTTTAGGCGTACAATGTCGGTACGAATATATTTTGGAACATTGGTTGCAACATGAAGCTCAAGGTTAAGGTTTTTGAGATTTGCTTCATACCGAATAAGATCGAATGTCTGCTCTAGTAATTTTTTGATATCATATAGGTCGATAAACAGTTCGAGTTTGCCTGCTTCAATTTTAGAAAAATCAAGAATATCATTGATAATCTCTAATAATGAATGTGCCGACTGGTTAATCGTAGTCATGTATTTTTCCTGTATTGGGGCAAGTTCGGTTTTCATAAGCAGGTTAGTAAAACCGATAATACCGTTAAGAGGAGTCCTTATTTCATGCGACATATTGGCAAGGAATTCCGACTTAGATTTATTGGCCGCTTCCGCAAGCTGTTTGGCTTTTATAGCGTCTTCTGTTTGTTTTTTATTCGTTATATCGAAATAAATACCCCCTACAAATTCAATTTCATCTCCCTTTTTGATAACATCTCCAAATTCCTCTATCCAGATATATTCACCGCTTTTTCGTTTAATTCGGTAAGTATTGTGTAATGGTTTTCCGTGCTGTAAATTTTGTACCTGATTATGGATTACATCCTCTTTGTCGTCGGGATGAATAAGTGATAAAAAAGAAAGGTTATGCTCTAGAAATTCGACTTTGGAATAGCCTGTAAGATTAAGAATCTGGTCATTCAGGAATATTTTGGTCGAGAAAGCATCAAATTTAGACAGATAGACTGTACCAGGAATATTATTGGTAATTAGTTTAAACTTCTCTTCACTTTCAAGGATTTTGCTCTGATTCCGGTTTCGTTCAAGGGCAGACGAAATATTGTTGGCAAGGGTCTGGAAAATATAAATCTCTTCTTCGGACCATTTATGTTCGTTTTTGCAATCATCAAAACCAATAAAACCGCTAAAGATATCATGCACATACAGAGGAAGAATCAATATCGATTTGATATGATGAGTTTCTAGTAAATTTTTAAAAAAAGAATCATCAAGCTGACGGGTCAGCGTGTTCAGTATTTTCCTGCTTTGTGCTTTTTCAACGATTTCTTTTAAATTGGTTTCAGTAAACTTTTGAAGAATGATATTTTCGTTCAGATCTTCAGCTCGTGACCATTTGTATTTTTGGCTAATGGTATTAGTCTCAAAATCCTTTTCATAATAATAAATATGGTCGGCATTGGCTACTTTTCCTATGATATTATAGGTTTCCTGAAACATTTCTTCAATAGTCTTACTTAGTAAAAATTTCTCTGTGCAAAGAGCCAGTGCAGAGAGTAACTGACTTTTAAGTTCCAGTTTACGTTCAGCTTTCAGACGCATTTGTGACGAAATGGCAAGTGAGATGACATCGGCAATAGTCCGGGCGTAATTAATATCCTCATTGTCCCATGTTCTTTTCTTTTTAGTACTTTCAAAACAAATTACACCTGAGAGCCGTCCACTATAAAAAACAGGTACATCCAGCATAGAAATAATCTTATTCTGGATAAAATATTCTTTTTGAAATTCTGAGGTCTCCTTTTTGTTAAAAACATCAGGAGCATTAATGATGGCTTTCTTTTGCAAAGTCTCAAAATAAACAGGCAGGGAGGCCTTGTCAAGGATATGGGTATTGTAAAAATCAGATTTATCTTTGTTGTAAAAGTTTTTGCAGATAAGAGTGTCATTACTGTATTTCCAGAAACTGATTCGGTTGGCTTTTGAAACAGCAGCTTCTTTAATGATAAAATCAATTAAACTGTGCAGGTTGTCAAAAAGGCTAAAGTCGGTCGTAGATAATTTTTTGGTAGAATTAGTGTACGATTCGATTTTTTCAAGCCTGATTCTTTTTTCGTTTTCGTTGTTTTTAAGTTCCGTAATATCGCGGGCAATACCAGCAAAACCGACTACTTGTCCCAGATCATTTTTCTGTGTGATAACTTTTTGAGAAATCCAGATAGCATCACCGTTTTTCTTTAAAATTGGAAATTCAATAGTGTCATAATTGAATTTATTTTCTTCGAGGTTTTCATAAAAATCAGCAACCTTTTTTCGGTAATCTGGATGGATGAAATTAGAATAATGAGCAGATATGACCTCTTTTTCGGTATATTCCAGTACAGAAAAAGCAAAATCATTTATAAAGGTAAAATTTCCTTCTGTATCAATTTCAAAAATAATATCGGCTGCGGTCTGGATCAGGTTTTTATACTGGTCTTTTATTTTGAATTGCTCCGTAATATCCTGTCCTATACCAATAATCAGATCTTCGGTAAAACGTTTGTCTTTCCATTGAATGTATTTGTGTTCGCCGTTTTTACATTTTAATTTTCTAACGTACGGGACATTGCTCTGGTAAGTGTCCCAAAATTGATCACCAATAAAATCGGGATCTTCGGTAAGTTTCCAAAATCCCATTCCCATTACTTCCTCGCTAGTATATCCAAGTATTTCGGTAATAGACTCACTGCAAAATATAAGTTCACCTTTTTTATTGCAGGCGAGTGTGAGTGAATTGCCCTTGTGTACTATTTCATTGGTAAACCTGAAATTATCCCGGGTATTTAAAAAAATGGCGTATTTAACATGGTTGATTACAAAAATAACCAGGCAGAAAGACATCAATAAAACAGAAGATTTTAGCGGTATCGAATTAAAAACAAGGTTGACTATGTTGAAAATAAATACAGCAACGACAAAAAAACGGTAAATTTTTATGGGTCTTAGAATACTATACGAAAAATAAAAAGATATTAAAAAACCGATAATTGGTACGTTGTCATTCGGGAAAATAATAATATTGCGTGCTATGTGGGCTGTAAATAATAAAAAGATACTGATGAAAATGATACCAACTTTGTTTTTGAAAGACTCATTTTTATAACTTAAAAAATAAAGCAGTAAGATAGAAAACCCTATAGAAAGATTGACGGCCAGAAGACTTTTTGACCTTATTTTAAAAATTTCATTGATGATTTCGATCACTATGATAGTAATACCGAAAAATAAAAGGTAAAGCTGATATTCTTTATTAGTAACTTCTTTTTCCTTATTTTTTTCAATGAAGGAACCAATCTGTTTTTTGATATTAAAAAAATTGTAAACCAGCATCCCCAAAAACAAACAGAGACCGAGCCCCAAAAGAATAAGTTTTGGGATGTAATGAAAAACAAAATCCGGAGGCAAAAAAAGCTGGAGTCCCCATGATAGTTTCAGGCTATTGCCAAAAAAAGCAAGCCCTGAAAATTCAAAATCATAAAAACTGCAGCTTCCTCCCATAAGATTTGGATTGGTGTTGTTCTTAAATAGTAAGCTGAGTTATTCCCAATCTGACTGACCTATTGAATCAATAGAGTCCTGATTTTCAATTCCGATGATTGCGCTGTAAATCGCATATTTTACAGAATAAGTAATAGGAATCGTAAACACTACGCCAATACAGCACCCGATAAAACCAACAAGGGAACCAATGAATGCTACAATAAGCAGAAGTGCAATTACAACGGGTTGTTTGCTTACAATAATAATACTCGATTTAATAGCGTCTGTTGTGTTGAGATTTCCAAAAATAATTAATGGTATCGTTAATGATGTAAAGAGCGAAATCCCTAATGACAATAAAGTATCGATAAAAGTAATTCCAATAAAGTTTAACCCAACTGAAATCAGACCTGTTAGAAGGCTGATTAATAATGAGGCAATAAAAATTCTGGAAAAATAAGGCGCTTTATAATAAGTAAAAATAGTCGAAAAATTAAAAGACTGGTCTTTTTCTGCACAATCGGCCATTTTTAAAAATCCTGCGGAAAAAGGACCAAAAATAGCAGTTAAACCAACAATGACAGCGGTGTAAATTAGAAGCATTTCTGGTGTCGGTTCCTGTTTTTGTAAGGATTCTAAAAACTCTTTGTTAAAATTTTCAACCCCATATATGCTGGCAAAGATTCCTCCTCCCAAAAAAAAGGAGAGTATTGAAATGACCAATAAAATAAGTCCGGCGTAAATGGCTATTTTTTTATAATTTTCGAAAGTATTGGTAAAAACTTCCGAGAAATCTATGTTATAACCGTTGTTTTTTATCTCTTCGATTTGATTAAGGGTAGACTTCATAATCTGATAAAATTGTATTAAACTGTTTAGGTTTTTAGGTTAAAATTTAAACGTAAATATAGATGTTTTTAATCAATTTTATTAGAGTCTGTCCGGTTATTATTGGCTATATCCAGTCTAACAACTTTCGGATGTTTTTCAATTTATCTTTATAAGGGGCATAACGCATAGGAAGGTCAAGCCAGTTGGCTTTTTTAACAATGGATTTATGGTGTGAAAAAATATCAAAACTGAGTTTTCCATGGTAGGCTCCGATACCGCTGTACCCAACACCTCCAAAAGGGAGTCTTTTGTTCGAAAAATGAATTACAGTATCATTGATACAGCCACCTCCAAAGGAATAACGTGAAATCATCTTTTGAGAAAAAGAATCATTTTCGCTAAAAATATAAAAGGCGAGAGGTTTTTCATATTTGCTGATAATCCTATCAATGTCCTCTTCTGAATCATAAGACAGAATTGGCAGCACAGGACCAAAAATCTCTTCCGACATGATTTTACTGTTTAGTTCGGGTTCGTCAACAAGAGTGGGGGCGATGTAAAGATCGGCAGCATCCGATTCTCCTCCGAAAAATACTTTTTCCGGGGAAATCATATCTGTCAGACGCACCCAGTTTTTAGCGTTGATAATACGGGCATAATCAGGTGAGTCTTGTATTTTTTTGCCATAAGCGAGAATGATTTCTTCAATGAGGTACGTAATAAAATTAATTTTCATATTTTTTTGTACCAGAATATAATCCGGAGCGATACAGGTTTGTCCGGCATTAATAAATTTTCCCCAGATGATGCGTTTGGCAGCAAGTCTTAAGTTCGCGGTTTCGTCAATCACACAAGGATTTTTACCACCCAGTTCCAGTGTTACTGGAGTTAAATGCTCGGCGGCGGCTTTAGCTACAATTTTGCCAACAGTAACGCTTCCGGTAAAGAAAATATAATCCCAGCGTTTTGCCAAAAGTTTTTCTGAAATTTCAACACCTCCCTGAACAACTTCCACATGATTGATGTGGAATGATTTTTCGATAATTTTGGCGATGATGGCAGAAGTATGCGGAGTAAGTTCTGAAGGTTTTAATACGACCCTGTTTCCTGCAGCTACGGCAGAAATTAAAGGACATAAAGCCAGTTGAAAAGGATAATTCCAGGGAGCAATAACCAAAACGTCTCCATAAGGTTCTTTATAAATATAATCTGTCGATGGAAAATTGAGCAGGGAAGGAAAAACGCGTTGAGGTTTTGTCCATGTGTTTATATTTTTTATGGTCGTTTTCAGTTCTGAAATAACATAATTTGTCTCAGTTAAAACGGCTTCGAATTCCGGTTTTTTAAAATCATCATACAAGGCCTTCACAATTAAATCCTCACTTTTCTGAATGTTAAAAAGTAATTTTTTAAGCGTTTCTTTTCTGTACTTTATATCGTTTTTATAGTCCATTTTAGTGAAAACTTAAATTTTGGCTATGCAAGTTAACAGATATAAATTGAAAATATTACAATTAAATCATAAAAATCATACAGCATTCCAGATTGTTTCATCCGGAGTTGGGGCAGTTATAATGATATTTTCTTTGGAAACAGGATGAACAAAAACTAATTTTCGTGCATGCAGGTGAATGCCTCCGTCAGGGTTACTCCGGTCAGCCCCATATTTCAAATCTCCTTTTATGGGAGAACCAATAGCAGATAACTGAGCACGGATTTGGTGATGACGGCCTGTATGAAGATTAATCTCTAAAGCCGTATAATTTTGAAGTTCTTTAATAATGGTATAATCCAGACTCGCCAGTTTGCTGTCCGGAACTTCTTTTAAATGTGCTTTTGAAGTATTGTTTTTTTCGTTTCTTTTTAAATAATGAACCAGTCTGGCTGAAGCTTCTTTTGGTTTGTTTTTTACCACAGCCCAATACGTTTTTTTAGTTTCACGATTGCTGAATAATTCATTCATTCGGGACAAAGCTTTACTGGTTCTGGCAAAAACCACAATTCCGGTTGTGGGACGATCCAGTCGGTGAATCACACCTAGAAAAACATCGCCAGGTTTATTGTATTTGTCTTTTATGTATTCTTTTACAATATCAGACAAGGGTTTGTCTCCGGTTTTATCTCCTTGTACAATATCTCCAACACGTTTATTGACTACAATAATATGGTTGTCTTCGTGGAGGATTTGGAGGTTATTTTTGTTGGAAACGATTTTCATTTAGACTTGCTTAGATTTTTAGACTGGCTTAGGCTTTTAGATTTTAATTTTCTTTGGAATTATAACAAAGTTGCTCTGAATCTTGAAGTCATTTTAGTTATTTCTTCTAGCAGATTTATCAATTCTATTATGTTTTCTTCATTAATAAACCCTAAATCAGATGAAATTAAAAGTTGAGTTTCTACTTCGTAAGCAGAACCAATTGCAATTTCTAAGAATCGTGCAAAATCTTTATTAGAATTTCTTGAAGACCCTTCAGCAATGTTTGAAGGAATAGAAACAGCAGCTCTTCGTAATTGATTTGTAATTCCAAATTTTTCTTCATTCGGAAAATTAGCTGTTACATTGTAAATTTTAGAACAAAACAATCTGCTTTTTTTCCAAATTAAAAGTTCTTTAAATTGATGCATAATATCTTTAGATGATTAGATTTTAGACTGGCTTAGACTTTTTAGATTAAATTTAGAATTCAAATCTAAGAAGTCTAATGTCTAAGAAGTCTAAAAATCTAGACTAGTATTGTTCTCTTTCATTAGGAAAGTCCTTCGATTTCACATCAGCTGCATACTGACCGATGGCTTTGGTCATTTCTTCATATAAATTCAGGTAACGGCGAAGGAAACGCGGACTGAATTCATTGTTCATTCCCAGCATATCATGAATAACGAGAACCTGTCCGTCAACACCGCCTCCGGCACCTATTCCGATAACCGGGATTGAAATACTTTTAGCCACTTTTTCGGCTAAATCAGCAGGTATTTTTTCAAGTACCACTGCAAAACAACCCACTTTTTCAAGCATTTTGGCATCTTCAATTAATTTTTCTGCTTCTTCGTCTTCTTTGGCACGAACGCTGTAAGTTCCGAATTTATAAATAGACTGAGGAGTTAATCCCAAATGACCCATTACAGGAATTCCGGCATTTAATATTTTTTTGATGGATTCTTTAATTTCTTTTCCGCCTTCCAGTTTCACAGCATGTCCACCGCTTTCTTTCATGATTCTGATAGCAGAACGCAAAGCTTCTTTAGGATCAGACTGGTAACTTCCAAAAGGTAAATCAACCACGACCAAACCTCTTTCTACTGCACGAACAACCGATGAAGCATGGTAAATCATTTGATCTAAAGTAATAGGCAAAGTTGTTTCATGACCAGCCATTACATTAGAAGCCGAATCTCCCACTAAAATGACGTCTACACCAGCAGTATCAACAATTTTTGCCATCGTATAATCGTAAGCCGTTAACATAGAGATTTTTTCTCCATGACTTTTCATTTCTATTAACGACTTTGTAGTGATTCTTTTATAATCTTTTTTTGCTACTGACATTGATACTTTTTTTAGTTTTTTTGAATAGTTTTAAAGTTGATTTTCTTTAAAACGAATTTTTTTTTGCAAAATTAAGCAATATTATACTAACAATCGGCCATATTTACCGCAATTGCCAAACCGCCTTCTGAGGTTTCTTTGTATTTTGAATTCATGTCTTTAGCTGTTTCCCACATCGTATTGATTACTTTGTCTAATGGAACTTTGGCATTTTTAGAATCGGTTTCCAAAGCAAGTTCGGCTGCGTTTATGGCTTTTATGGCACCCATCGTATTTCTTTCAATACACGGAATCTGAACCAGACCGCCAATTGGGTCACAGGTTAAACCCAAATGATGTTCCATGGCAATTTCGGCTGCCATTAAAACCTGTGCAGGAGTGCCGCCCATTAATTCGCAAAGTGCTGCAGCAGCCATTGAGGACGAAACGCCAATTTCGGCCTGACAACCACCCATTGCGGCAGAAATGGTAGATCCTTGTTTGAATAAACTTCCTATTTCTCCGGCTACCATCAAAAATTGTTTAATTTCTTTTTCGCCAGCGTTATGGTTTTCTATTACCAAATAATACATCAAAACTGCCGGGATTACTCCGGCACTTCCGTTTGTTGGGGCTGTGACAACACGTCCTAAAGAGGCATTGACTTCATTTACAGCCAATGCAAAACAGCTAACCCATTTTAGGATTTGACGAAATTTTACCTCGGTTTTCCTGATTTCTTCCAGCCACGATTGGGGATCATTATAATTTGATAAACCAATTAAATTCTGATGCATATCAAAAGCTCTACGGCGAACATTCAATCCTCCGGGAAGAATTCCTTCAGAATGGCAGCCAATATACATGCATTCTAACATGGTTTTCCAGATACGCATTAATTCGGAGTGAATTTTGTCTTCAGAGCGCATTGATTTTTCATTTTCATATACGATTTCAGAAATCTTTTTATTTTCCTGAATTGTATACTTTAATAAATCATCGGCATTGTCAATCATAAACGGAAAAGCACATTTTATGGCAATTTTATTTTTGGCATTCGTACGTTCTTCTTTTACTACAAAACCACCGCCAATAGAATAAAAGGTAGATTCGTATTCAGAATCATCATTTTTATAAGCCGTAAACTTTAATCCGTTGGCATGAAAGGGAAGAAAGTCTTTATTGAAAATAATATCCTGAAGAAAATAAAACGGAATTTTAACCTGATCTCCCAAAAAAATCTCATTTTTAGTCTCAATCGTTTTGATGATTCCCGAAATATTTTCAACGGGAATGTATTCAGGATCCTGACCGCTTAGTCCAAGCATAACAGCCAGATCGGTAGCATGACCTTTGCCTGTTAACGAAAGCGATCCGTACAGGTCAACTTTAACTCTGATAATTTGTTCTAAAATGGTTTGCTCTCTTAACTCTTTCAAAAAGCGTTCTGCTGCGCGCCAAGGTCCGAGCGTGTGGGAACTTGATGGGCCGACACCAATTTTAAGCATATCAAAAACAGAGATACATTCTTCCATTGTTTAGTTTTTTATTAAAACAAAGATAGTTGAATAATGCAAAGAAGTTTCATTTTTATTTGTTAATGTTGCGGTTTTGTTAAAAAATATATTAAATATTAATAATTCGTCAAGGAAATAAAATTTATTACTTAATATCGGGCTTTAATAAAAAGTTCAGTCCTTTTTTTAGGTATTTTTGTAATGAGGCTTTCTCTGAAAAACTGGTCTTTTTTAGTTTTTTAATAATTGAAACAAATAGCACACTATGGGTATTTGGTTTGAATTCTGAAAAGATAATTTTCAGGGAATAGTTATAATACCAGCAGCTAAAACTACACTATGATAGAATTTTTCAGGCATTTTATACAAGAATTTGAATTACCGCTTACCAATCCAGTATTGATTTTTTCGTTGATACTTCTAATCATTTTATTAAGCCCCATTTTGCTCAAAAAAATTAACATTCCCGGAATTATAGGTTTGATTATTTCGGGTGTAATTATTGGGCCTCACGGGTTTAATATTTTGGCTAAAAACTCTGCTGTCGATTTATTTTCAACTATTGGATTGCTTTATATTATGTTTATTGCAGGTTTGGAACTCGATATGAATGAGTTTAAAGCCAACCGAAATAAAAGTTTATTATTCGGTTTTTTTACTTTCATATTTCCGCTGACTATTGGGTTTCCGGTTTGTTTTTATTTGCTGCAATACGATTTTAACGCCAGTTTTTTAACGGCAAGTATGTTTGCAACCCACACGTTGGTGGCATATCCGATTGTGAGTAAATTAGGGATTGCCAAAAATCAGGCGGTTGCTATAACCGTAGGAGGAACGATTTTGACAGACACAGCCGTTTTGATTATTCTGGCGGTGATTATGGGAAGCAGCCAGGGAAATCTGAATCAGGCTTTCTGGATAAAATTAGGGGTTTCACTGGCTATTTTTTCGGCAATTATGTTTTTGGTGATTCCAAGAATTGCAAAATGGTTTTTTAAAAAACTGGAAAGTGAAAAACACGCACATTATATTTTTGTACTTTCTGTAGTTTTCTTTGCTGCGTTTTTGGCAGAAGTAGCAGGAGTAGAACCCATTATTGGTGCTTTCGTAGCAGGTCTGGCTTTAAATCCTTTAATTCCGCATTCATCAGCGTTAATGAACAGAATTGAGTTTATAGGGAACGCTTTGTTTATTCCTTTTTTCCTGATTTCGGTAGGAATGCTCGTGGATATTAGTGTGATTTTAAGTGGACCAACAGCATTGATTGTTGCCGGAACTTTGAGCGTTGTGGCCATTTTTGGAAAATGGATTGCAGCTTTCTTTACACAAATTGTTTTTAAATATACAAGAACAGAAAGACAGTTGATTTTTGGATTGAGCAGTGCACATGCAGCAGCAACACTGGCCGTAATTCTGGTTGGGTTTAAAGCAAAAATTCTGGATGAAAACATATTAAACGGAACGATTATTTTAATATTGATTACTTGTATCGTAGCTTCTTTTGCAACTGAAAAAGCAGGTAAAAAGATTGCCATCTGCGAAGAAGAAGTTTCGCCGGAAGATGCCAGTAAAGATTTGATTTTAGATGAACATATTTTGATTCCGCTGGCAAAAACTTCGGCAACGGCCAGTTTATTAGATTTTGCACTTTTGATAAAAGATAAAAAGTCTTCAAATCCTGTAACTTTATTAACGATAGTGCCAAACAATGACCAGGCAGAAATTAATATTTTAAAATACAGAAAAGCAGTCGATAAATTTGTGATTCAGGGTTCTGCTTCAGAAGTAAAAATTAATACCATAGCCAGAATAGACCATAATCCTGCCAGTGGAATTGCGAGAACTTCCAAAGAAATCATGTCGGATATTGTGATTGTGGGATGGCCTAGAAAAACAGGTTTTCTGGATAAGATTTTTGGTGAAAACGTTGACTCTATTATTAACAATGTTGACAAAAGCTTATTCATCTGTAGATTTCCGAAAAACTTTATAGAAGAAAAAAGACTGGTTTTTATTTGCCCGCCTTTTTCTGAGAGAGGAATAGGATTTCATCTTTTATTACAGAAAATCTGCAGACTGTCGCAGGAATTTAGTATTCCGATTGTCATTTATGCCGAATATAAAACGCATCAGGCCATACAGCAGATTGCTAATAATTTGAGATTAAATGCGAAATTAGGTTTTAAAAGTGTTTTAGACTGGGATGATTTTGAGGCTATTACCGATGAAATTAAGCCAACCGATTTGATTGTTTTCAATTTATCAAGAAAAGGTTCTGTTTCTTACCAGTCGATTTTTGATAGATTGCCTCAGAAATTTGAGAAGTCATTCAGCGAAAACAATATAATTTTGGTATACCAGCAGGATGACCGTAAAGAAAGTGCCATGGATGCTTATGAAGATTTTACAGCCACGCCTTTAACCAAAGGAATAGAAGCCATTGAGCAGATTGGCAAAGGATTGGGGAATATTTTGAAGAAGGGGTAAATTAAGAATTAAGAATATTCAGATTATTGCTCTTCTGTTTAAATTTAATAAAAAATGAATCATAATATCAAATCTATCCGCCCATTTATAGGTTCTAAAAACTTTGAAACTTCAAGACGTTTTTATAGGGATTTGGGGTATGAAGAAACAATTTTAGATTCTAAATTGTCCGTATTTAAATCAAACGAAATAGCATTTTATCTACAAGATGCCTATGTTAAGGATTGGATTGACAACACCATGATTTTTTTGGAAGTTGATGATGTCGATTGTTATTATAATGCCCTTTTGGCTTTAAATCTTCCTGAAAAATATCCTGATGTTAAATTAATTCCAACTCGTAATTTAGACTGGGGAAGCGAATGTTTTTTGCATGATCCTTCCGGAATTTTATGGCATTTCGGAAAGTTTAAATAATTATCTTAAATAAAGATCACACATATTTACGGTGTTCTTTTCACGCTGATACCAGTCGTTAAAAACCAGTTCAATTTTTTCAGCAGTAAATTTTCCAAAATTATGATTTCTGAATTTTTCAATTACTTCTATTAGTTTCTCAGGGTTTTCTAATTTTTTCTGAAATCGCATTATTGTCGAATGCGCAGCAGTGATAATGTAACGGCTGTCTATGCTTTGAGGAAGAGAAGAGCTTTTGAAATTTTCGCGCAGTTTGTCCCGTAAAACATTCAATGAGTTGTCAGTTGGAAAACCCTGAAGCATAATAGCAGAAGGGGAGAGAGTTACCCCCTGAAAATCAATTTGTATTTCATTTACATCTACAAGGCTTTTCTCGATGATATCAACATACTCAGACATACTAAATTTATCCAGTGAAAAACCTTGATAACATGAAATTAAGGACATGATGGTAATATGAATATCAGAGTTGGGATAATAGTACTGATGAGGTTCTGTTTTTTTTAATTCTTTTAAAAATGCCTGAATATTAGCCTTTATTTCTTCATTTGGACGAACCAGTAAAGTAATGCCGAATCTCCTGTCTGACTCATCATTGATTTTGGAATCAATAGTATAATTTCCTGATAAAATGAGTTCAGATGATTTTTTGAAAAGCGCATTATAATGTTCAGATAAATTCATATTTGATTATTTATTTTTTACTTTTTCAAGATTTTCTTTAACTCTGAATTTGACAATTTTGGTAATTAAATCAAAAGGCATGGGCTGATTTAACGGAAATTGTACAGAACCTTTACCTGATTTGTATTTTGAAAGAGCTTCCTTAAATTCTTCATGTCCGCTTGGCAGCGCATAGAGTCCAATGTGATTTTTAAAAGCGGCAAAATAAACAAGGATTCCGTTTTGCTCAAAAGCTGGCATGGAGTAACTGATTTTTTCTTTGGCATCAGGAGCAGCTTTATGGATTGTCATTCTGACTTTTTCTAAAATTCCCTGTACCTCATTTGGAAAACCACCGATATATTGATCAATTGTAGTAGGTTTTGAAATCGGAATTGTTGCCATGACAATTATTTTTTAGATGATTAACTCAAACCTTTCGGGAATCGGTCTAATACCAAATTCAACTGAATCTGATGTTCTAAAAAAGCTTTAGCTCCTGCCAAAACAAGGGTAAAACCTTCAGTAGCATTTCGAACTTCAGAAAGTATTTTATCAGCATCGCCCTTAAAATTAGAATTGGTAATGCTAACAAAAGTTTCTTTTTCGTTCAATGGGTTGAAAATCCATTCTACAATGGTTTCCTCTCCGCTATTTCCCCATTCGATAACAATTCGTCTGTCTTCTTCAATTATTTTAGTTAAAACAGTAAGCGAAAAACCATACATCTCCCAGCTCCATACGGTTGATTTGCCTTCTTCTAAATTTTCGGATCCCTTGGTAAACCAAAATTTGCTGGTAATTTCAGGATTTATAAAAGCCTGAAAAACTTCTGAAACAGGTTTTCTAATCAGCATTTCGGCTTTTGCAAAATTATTATTCACTGTTGCCATATTTACAGATTTTGAAACGTTATTTACTACTGTTAAAAGGGATATTGTTGTAAACCACTATCTGAAATTGATTCCTCCCTGTGTTTTCCTGAATCTGTCTCATAAATCCGGCTTCTACCCTGAAATTTTTATTGATTACATATCCTAAAGCTCCATATATGCGATCGCGGTCAAAGGCTGGTGATTCTGCGTTTATAAAAATTTCATTATAAGCGGAGAAATAAAAAGCATTATCTTCCATTTTAGGCTTGTTCAGCGGAACATTTATAGCTAAAAAATAGCGAAAACGCATTTGGAAGTCATCTTTTAAAAAACGTTCTTCCACGCGATAACGGTGCTGCAGATAAACTCTTCCAAAATTTTGGCGTGTTATAAACTGTTGAAAAATACGATGTTCATTACTGTCTGCTTTATTGTCTGTTCCCGGAATATAATTTTGTGAATTAATAAAACCGTAACCTAATAAAACATTATTGTTGTTTTCAGTAAGATTGTATCCGATTCCCGTTCTTAATAATAACTGTTGAGTGTCTCCTGCAAAATTATAATTTCGGTATTGCACTTCGTTATGCCAGTTCCATTTTTTATTGATGGCCTGATTTCCAAAATAGATAAACCAGTTTCCGGTATCTGTGTCTTGTGCATTTATGAAATTTACTGATAAAATAAGGGCGAATAAGAGAGAAGTGGCTTTTAAATGTTTCATTTAAGATAACTGATTTTCTGTTTTTTTTGGAGTCACAAGATAAGAAAGTTATTCGGTAAATTATGTTAAAAACAGAAAATCAGGTTGTCAAAAAAGACTAAAGTTCCTTTTTTTCAATCCATTTCCCAACACTTGGAGCTTTGTAATTCTTCATTTTATCCAATAATTCATCAATGTTATCACTTACTAAAAGCATCTGTTGATTCACATCCTTCAGTAAACCTTTACTAACCATGATTTCAGTCAATTGTATCAAAGAATCATAAAAACCATTAATATTTAAAATTGCAATTGGTTTTTTATGCAGTCCTAATTGAGCCCAGGTAAGCATTTCGAAAAGTTCTTCCAATGTTCCAAAGCCGCCTGGGAGCGCAATTACACCATCACATAAATCATTCATTCTGGTTTTTCTTTCGTGCATGCTTTCCACCAGAATAAGTTCTGTTAAGCCCAGATGTGCAATTTCTTTAGATCTTAAAAAATTAGGCAAAACACCAATTGCTTTTCCGCCGTTATTTAAAACACTATCTGCTACTGCACCCATCAATCCTACATTGGCACCGCCATAAACCAATTCTATATTTTCCTGTGCTAATGTTTTACCCAGTAAAGCTGCCTGTTCTCTATAAATTTCTTCGGTACCAAAACTGGATCCGCAGAAGACTGTTATTCTTTTCATTTTTTTTTAGGATTTAGGGCTAAATTAACCCCAATCTTTGTATTTGCCAAATCATCCAAATACAAAACCTACTTTTCATTAAGCCAAATGCCCAATTCCGTTGTAGTGGCTCTTGTGTGGCGTGCTTTTATTTCTGATTTAGAACCTCCAATATTTCTTCAGAAGGAGCATCACATTCTGAGCTCGTTAAGTACAAGTCAAAAGCTTGATTCAAGACTTCTTTGACAATATTAGATAACTGCTTTTTGGTAACACTTTTTTCTGGAAAGTCATAATCCATTTCAAGATTAAAAATAATATCGTCAACTTCCGTTTCATAATCATTTAAATCTGGAATGCTATGTTCAGCATTTCCTAGTGGATTCCATTGCTTTAGTATCGACTTGATTTGTTCGATTTTTTGTTTTTGATTCATTTTGTCTGTGGATGTTTGTATTTGGCTTAAGAGTCTTCCTTAGTATTGGATTTTATATTTAGTTTTGATATGGATTTCATAATAGAAATCTTCATCATAATTACTTGGTGAAATTCCAAGAATGTAATTTTGGTCGTTTTGTTTTTCAAACGACACTAATACATAAGGATTATATTTTGAACTATCCATAAATTAATTAAGTCTTGCATTTTACGATGCGTTTTGCAAAAATAGCAACTAACGTCAGTCTGTGAAAAAACCTCTTCAAATTTAGAAAGTATTCGGAGAGCTTCCGGAGAAAAATCTCAAATATGATATTCTCAAGACGTTGATTTTAGTTTTTTCACAGACTGACGTTCTCGTGCGACAAGCAGTTTGGAATTAAATTTGCGTTATCTTTCGGATTTGCCAAATCATCCCAAATACAAAACCATCTTTCCATTAAGCCAAATGCCCAAATTGCTTGTAGCGTGTGGTGGCAGTAGTTTTTATCCTAATCTAAAAATTAATGCCATATTTTCACTTACAGCTTTTTCGTATGCTTTTTTAATGTTTTCAAAATATTGCATTAAAAAATCTCTATCTCTTTTCGGAGTATTTGGGTTATTTTCAATTTCTCCTTTATTTAAATATTCAATGAAATTTTCTGAAGTTATTTTGTCCAATATTTCAGTTTTGTTTTTTTTTACTTCATTAGATTTTGAAAATCCAATAAAACCGTCTTCCGGACTAAAAGAATTATTTCCCTGCAAAATTTTACCAACTGAGGCACTGTTTAAATTAGAATATTTAGACAAAATTTCTAAAAGGTTTATTGCGAAATAACTTAAATCCGCAATTTCGGTTAAAGATTCTAATAAATCAAAATCATTTTTAATTAAGGATTTTAATTTATCGTCTGTAGTCTTATATAATGAACCTGTTAATGACATAATTTTCAGTTTTTTTATTAAGGATTTTTGATTCTGCGCTAAAATTCTAACTAATGTTTTTTATGTTTATAAAATCAATAATTTTTTCTAATATTCATCCAAACTCTCACTTTCTTCCGTTAGCTGAAGAAGTCAATTTCGTGTAAATATGTGTAATTACTGCCAACGTTCTCGCGCTACAAGCAGTTTGGGACTAAATTAAGCCCATTATTCTGATTTGCCAAATCTTCCAAATACAAACCAATTTTTCCATTAAGGCAAATGCCCAAATTGCTTGTAGCGTGTGTGCTTGTTGCACAACTGTTCAAATATATAAAAAACGTTGTTTAAAAATATGATTTTTGGTATTTTTAAGTATGCAAGGAAGAAAGGAACTCAGCCCAAAAA
>NZ_JBBYHS010000023.1:0-81923 GCF_038290035.1 Flavobacterium calami | reverse complement strand
TATTGATTGATTGCGATTTAAATATTACTTTAGCCATTGCTCGTTTTTTGTGCAACTCTAAGATACTATTTTAGATTAAAAACAGCAAAAAAAAGGCTGTCCTTACTTTTAGGACAGCCTCTTCTATAATAATTTATCTAATGATTATGCTTCGAATGGAAGGATAGATACATAAGATTTGTTATCTCTTTTCTTTTGGAACTTAACAACTCCATCAACTTTAGCATGTAAAGTGTGATCTTTACTGATGTAAACGTTTTCACCTGGATTATGTTTTGAACCTCTTTGTCTAACGATGATGTTCCCAGCAATAGCAGCTTGTCCACCAAAAATCTTAACGCCTAGACGTTTTGATTCTGATTCTCTACCATTCTTCGAACTACCGACACCTTTCTTGTGAGCCATGACGTATGAGTTTAAATATTGTTATTATTCTTCTTTAGCTTCTTTTTTTGCTTTTGGAGCTGCTGCTTTTTTTGCTTTTGGAGCTGCTTCAGCTTCAGTAGCCGGAGCTTCTTCTGCTACAACTGCTTTTTTAGCTGCTGCTTTTTTAGTTCCACCTGCTGCAGTAATACCTTCAATTACAATTTGTGTAAGATATTGTCTGTGACCATTTCTCTTTTTGTATCCTTTTCTTCTTTTCTTTTTGAAAACGATAACTTTATCACCTTTTAAGTGTTGTAACACTTTAGCTTCTACTGAAGCACCTTCTATAGCTGGGGCGCCTAAAGTTACATTTCCGTTATCATCTAATAAAAGAACTTTGTCAAAAGAAACTTTTGAACCTTCTTCGTTAGCTAAACGGTGAACATAAACCTTTAAGTCTTTGCTTACTTTAAATTGTTGCCCTGCTATCTCTACGATTGCATACATACCAAATTGATTTATTGATTTTTAAGGTTGCAAATATACAATTAAAATTTTAGTATGCAATCCCTTGTTTCAAAAATATTTTCATTGCTTTAATTCCTGTTTTTCAAGGCTTTTATTATCTTTTTACAAACGGTTTTGAAGTAGAAGATTAGTAAAAATCTTCCAAAACAGATATCATTTTTTCAAATAATAACTAAAAAAACTTATTTTTGATGTAACATAATCAACCCCAGGATATCTAATCTACTTAGATAATTATAAATTATTAATCTTTATGAAAAATTCAATAATGATGTTAAGTGCTGCACTAATGCTCGGCGGAGTAGCTAATGCTCAAAAAGTAGCTTTCGAAGAATACAATTTAGACAACGGCATGCATGTTATTTTGCACAACGATCCTTCTGCACCTGTTGTTGTTACTTCTGTAATGTATCACGTAGGATCAAAAGACGAACGCCCTGACCGTACCGGTTTTGCACATTTCTTTGAACATTTATTATTTGAAGGAACCCAAAACATAAAACGTGGTGAATGGATGAAAATCGTTACTGCGAATGGCGGAGTCAATAATGCCAATACTTCTGATGACAGGACTTATTATTATGAAGTTTTTCCATCAAATAATTTAGAATTAGGTCTATGGATGGAATCTGAAAGATTAATGCACCCAATCATTAATAAAATAGGTGTCGAAACACAGAATGAAGTAGTTAAGGAAGAAAAAAGAATGCGTTACGACAATCAGCCTTACGGAAATATTTTGCCGGAGGTAAAAAAATACATGTTCAAAAATCACCCATACCGATGGACAACCATTGGTTCTATGAAAGATCTTGACGCTGCTACTCTGGAAGAATTTCAGGCATTCAACAAAAAATTCTACACACCGAATAATGCTGTTTTGGTTGTAGCCGGGGATTTCGACAAAAACAAAGCCAAAGAATGGATTCAGAAATATTTCGGACCAATTCCGAAAGGAGAAGTTTTGAAAAAGCAAACTTACACCGAAGAACCAATCTCTCAGACCATAACCGCAACTTATGAAGACCCGAATATCCAGATTCCAATGGTAGTTGCTACGTACAGGACACCTTCGATGAAAACAAGGGATGCAAGAGTTTTAGATTTAATTTCTTCTTACTTAAGTGATGGAAAAAGCTCTAAACTATACAAAAAAATAGTCGATGATAAAAAAATGGCCCTTCAAATTGGTGCAGTAGGTTTTAGCCAGGAAGATTACGGAATGTACATTTTATATGGCCTGCCAATGGGTAAATATACTACGGCAGACATTTTAAAAGAAATGGACGAAGAAATAGTAAAAATCCAAACCGATTTAATTTCTGAGAAAGACTATCAAAAATTACAAAATAAATTCGATAATAATTTTGTCAATGCAAATGCAAGCGTTGAAGGAATTGCAGAAAATTTAGCCTCTTATTATTTGCTTTATGGAGACATAAATCTTATTAATACCGAAATCGACATTTACCATTCTATTACTAGAGAAGAGATCAGGGAAGTAGCTAAAAAGTATTTAAACCCTAATCAGCGTTTAATTTTAGATTATGTTCCTTCAAAAAAAGTTCAAAACTAAGAATATCGAATCATGAAAAAATTACATACAGTTTTAATCCTTTTATTCCTTACCGGAATTATGCAAGCACAAGACCGACCACAGCCAAAACCAGGAAAATCACCTGTTGTCAACATCAAAAAACCGCAAACTTTTGTATTGGCAAACGGTATGAAAGTTTTAGTTGTTGAAAATCATAAATTACCAAGAGTAAGTTTTAATCTTACGCTGGATAACGCTCCTTTTACCGAAGGAAATAAAAAAGGTGTTGACGAATTAACCAGCAGTCTGATTGGAAACGGCACAAAAAAAACCACAAAAGAAGCGTTTAATGAAGAGATTGACTTTTACGGAGCCAACATCAACTTCACGTCTCAGGGAGCATCAGCAACTGCCCTTTCTAAATATTCCGGACGGGTTTTGGAACTTTTAGCAGAAGGTGCTTTACAGCCAAATTTCACACAGGATGAATTTGATAAAGAAAAAGCAAAAATGCTGGAAGGCCTTAAAGCCGATGAAAAAAGCGTTCCTGCCATTGCGAATCGTATTGTAGATGTTTTAACTTTTGGAAAAAATCATCCTTCAGGCGAATTTGTTTCTGAACAAACGCTCCAAAATGTTACGCTTGATGATGTTAAAGCCAATTACAACACTTATTTCGTTCCTGAAAATGCTTATTTAGTTATAGTTGGCGACATTAAATTTAAAGAAACAAAAGCGGCTGTAGAAAAGCTTTTTAACGGATGGAAAAAACAGGCTGCTCCAAAAAGCAGTTACCCAAATCCTGAGAACGTTTCTAAACTTGAAATTGATTTCGTAGATGTTCCAAATGCGGTTCAGTCCGAAATTTCATTGGTAAATACTGTAAATCTGAAAATGAGCGACCCTGATTTTTTTCCTGCAGTAATTGCAAATCAAATTTTAGGAGGCGATTTTAACAGCTACCTGAACATGAATTTACGCGAAAAACACGCCTGGACGTACGGTGCAAGCTCAAACATTGGAAGCGGAAAATATGTAACTAAATTCAAAGCTTCATCTGCTGTCCGAAACGCTGTTACAGATAGCGCCGTGGTTCAGTTTATAAAAGAAATCAAAAGAATCAGAACCGAGAAAGTTTCTGAAGATGTTCTGAAAAATGTAAAAGCCGGATACATCGGGCGTTTTGTAATGCAGGTTGAAAAACCTCAGTCAGTTGCTCGTTATGCTTTAAACATTGAAACAGAAAAACTTCCGGCTGATTTCTACGAAAAATACATTCAGACCATTAATAATGTTACAATTGACGATATTTATCGTGTTTCGAACAAGTATTTTCAAATCGACAACATGAGAATTGTAATTGTCGGAAAAGGATCTGAAGTACTTCCTGGTCTGGAAAAACTACAGATTCCGATTTCTTATTACGACAAATACGGAAACCCTGTTGAAAAGCCAGTTACCAAAAAAGAAGCTCCGGCAGGAATTACTGCAAAAAGCATTTTTGACAATTACATTAAAGCAATTGGCGGAGAAAAAGCTGTTTCTGCTGTAAAAACATTGTTCATGAACGGAGCAACAACAATTCCGCAAGCTCCTGCACCTTTGACTTTTGTTTCGAAATTAGATTCTAAAGGAAAAATGATGGTTTCCCTTTCTATGGGAAGTATGGCTTTGATGAAACAAGTTGTAAACGACAAAGGTGCTTATGTTGAACAACAAGGACAGCGCAAAAATCTTGAAGGTGCTGATTTAGCCGAAATGAAAGCGAATGCAGCTCCTTTTGAAGAATTACAATTGAGTAAAAGAACAGATTTAACCGTAAGTGGAATTGAGCAAATAAACGGTAATGATACTTACTCCATAAAAGACGGCAAAACGATTTACTTTTATGATGTGAAATCAGGATTAAAAGTAGCCGAAACCAAAGTAAAAGAACAAAGCGGACAATCGACTACACAAACAACTTATTTTAATGATTACAAAGAAGTAAAAGGCGTAAAAGTTCCTTTTAACTTAATACAAAACGCAGGTTTTGAATTGGATATTAAAATGTCTGATATCAAAATCAATGAAGGAGTTACTGAAAAAGATTTTCTTTAAAAAGTTTCTGAGTTGCTAAGGCACTGAGATTCTAAGATTCTTTTTAACACAAAGGCTGTCAACTACGACAGCCTTTGTTATTTGTATTTTGTCAGGCTGAACGGAGTCGAAGCCGCATTCCAATTGGTACGCCCTTCGACTCCGCTCAGGGTGACACGACGACAACATTTCACATCTCACAAAAACCATTTCACAACCAAAAATTACTTCTTCGCCGACAAATAAACCCCAATCAAAATAACAAATGCTCCAAAAAACTGAATTGGAGTCAGCATTTCGTTATCCAGCAATCCCCAGAAAAAAGCTACTATCGGAATTAAATACGTTACAGAAGTTGCAAATACCGGCGAAGACATTTGTATCAGTTTAAAGAACAAAACATTTGCGATTCCCGTACCTAAAACACCTAAAATCATTACAAACAAAACAGAATATTGCGTTGTTTCCAGATCTATCTTTTGTGTAAAATCTGTAGTGCTCAAAATAAGTAAGGCAGGTAAAAATAAAACTGCAAAATTCCCTGTTGTAATACTCAGTGAATTCAAATCGGATAAATATTTCTTAATCAGATTGACGTTAATAGCATAACACAGCGTTGCAATTACAACTAAAATCAGATAATAATAGTTTTGACCTGACTGACTTGAAGAACCATTCAAAACCAATAATAAACAACCAATCAATCCGATAAAAACGCCTAAAACCTGACGCTTTTGAAACTGGATTCCAAAAAATATGATTCCTAAAACCAATGTATTTAAAGGCGTAAGCGAATTTAAAATAGCCACAATCGAACTATCGACCTGAGTTTCGGCAATCGCAAAAAAGAAAGCGGGGATAAATGTCCCGAAGAATGAAGTCAGGGCAACAAATTTCCATTGGCGCAGGGAAATTTTCTTTAAACTTGAAAATCCGACTACAAGCAGAAACAAACCGGCAAAAATGATTCGGAGCGAACCCACCTGAATTGCCGTTAACCCCACTAATCCCCTTTTGATTAGAATAAATGAACTTCCCCAAATTAGTGAAAGCAGCAATAAATAAAACCATTTTAATTGTTTTGCATCCATAAATCGTATTTTACTGCAAATTTGTAATAATTTTAGGAACTGACCTTCTGATTTTTATTAATTTTGCAACAAACATATTGACAAACTAAAATTACATATAATGAAATTTACAAAAATAATAGCATCGTTAGCCATTGCTGGTTTGGTACTGGTAAGCTGTAAAAAAGAAGAAGATAAAAGTTTAGCAATCGCAAAAGGCGAAAAAACAGAAACTCCAAAAGAACACAAACCAATCGCTGCAGAAAATGTACAAACAGCAAGTTTTACAATCGACGGAATGACATGTGCTGTTGGATGCGCCAAAACTATCGAAGAAGAATTAGCAAATCTCGATGGAGTTGAAAAAGCCGCAGTAGATTTCGACAAAAAAACTGCAACCGTAACATTCGATAAAACAGTTCAAAATCCTGAATCTTTGACAAAAGTTGTTCAGGAAACCGGAGACGGAAAAACATATAAGGTTTCAAATATGAAATCGTAACAAAACGATTATCAAATCCTGACTGAAAACACAAGGATTAGTAACAACACATTTTAGACAGTATTAAACTCAGGTTTACTACTGTCTTTTTTTTCTAAATTGCTTTCAGAATTATATTTCAATTTACACTCAACAATAAAAGAATGAATCTTAAGTTTAGCCACATAGATATTTTAGTTAAAGACCTCGAATCAGCCTGCAGTTATTACAAAGAAACACTTGGCGCTGAGATTTCAAAAAAATTCACCTGGAAAAGAGAAGAACTTCATGTTACATATGCTGTCGTAAAAATTGGTCAGGAACGATTTATGCTTGTAGAACCTTTTTCAGGAAATTTAAAAAATCTGCTAGACACCAAAGGCGAAGGAACGATATATCGCCACTGCTATTCTACTCCAGACATTGAAGCTGCTTTTGATGAATTGACAGCCTCCGGAGTTCAGCCAGAAGACGAAAACGGAAAGCCTTTATCACGGAAAAGCCTCAATTCTCCCAGTGGGGTCAGAATTATTTGGCTTCCAAAGCGTTTTGGAGAATTCTCAATTGAAATTCTTGAAGAAGCAGGACTTCAACAATTTATGACAGAAGCATTTTCAGCAAAATAAGCATCAATAGCTGATATTTCAAACAAAAGGCGCTCAAAATTGAACGCCTTTGTTTTTTAATTTTATTTCCATTTCAAAGTCTCCATAAGCCTTTGCATATCATTTTTGATATAACTTGCCGCCGGCATCACTGAATCAAAATTGGGTTTACTATAAAAATAAACCGATCCAGTGATGAAATGCTTCGTACTATCGGTCACATAAAATTGTGAGTTGGTTGCCGCATTTCCGTTTACCTGATAGAACATTCCGTATACTTTTTTTTCAGGGTTTAAATAAGGCTGCTCTAATATATCATCGGCTTTAATAACATGCTCGTAAGTTAGTTTTTGAGCATCTCTCAGCAGTTTATCGATATTATTATTTACAGGTTTATAAGTCAGGTAAATAGTAGCTTTCATTTTTGGATATGTAATTGCAAAGCTGCATTCTTTTTCCCCTTTAATCTGAGCATCCTCATTCATTTGAAACGAAAACGGACATGTATTTTCAAAGTTTACATATTTAGCCATTGGATAATCTAAACGCAAAAAAGCAGCCGGTTTTGGCAATACATCATCTTTACAGCTTATAACAGTGAGGCTCAGTAAAATTACTGCTATCCAAATTGTTTTTTTCAACATCTTATTCTATTGTTACTTTTATTTGTTTAACACGTTTTTTATCAACTGCTTCTATGGCAAAGACACAATTTTCAAAAGTTATTTTTTGATCTTTTTTAGGGAAATTGCCTAAAATTTCAAGTATAAAACCGGCTAATGTTTCTGCCTCTCCTTTCTGTGATTCAAAAAGATCTTCATCAACATCGATAATCCTGTAAAAATCCTTCAGGTTAATTTTCCCTTCAAAAAGAAAATTCTTTTCATCTATTTGAGAAAAATTCAAATGTTCGTCATCAAACTCATCACTGATATCCCCGACGATTTCTTCAATTACATCTTCTAAAGAAACCAAGCCTGACGTTCCTCCGTATTCATCAACCACAATCGCCAAATGACTTTTCATGCTTTGGAAATCTTTGAGCAGGTTGTCTAATTTTTTATTCTCAGGAACAAAAAAAGCATCTCTAATTAAAGTTGTCCAGTCAAATTCGGTTTTATCTATATGAGGCAATAAATCTTTAACAAACAAAACGCCTTCAATCTGGTCAATATTATCACGATAAACCGGAATTCTGGAAAAACCTGTTTCAATTATTTTAGGATAAATCCCGGCAAATGTTTCTGATATCTCCAATGCAAAAATATCAATCCTCGGGCTCATTACCTGTTTGGTATCTGTATTTCCAAAAGAAACAATTCCTTCTAAAATTTTTTGTTCTTCTGTTGATGTTCCTTCAGAATCTGTCAATTCCAAAGCCTGCGAAAGCTGATCAACCGAGAAATTTGTTTTTTGTTTCCCTAATTTATTGTGCAAATATAGCGTAACGGCACGCATTGGCAAACTTACAGGAGAAAGTAATTTATCTAAAAAAGCAATGGGATAAGCTACACGTTTGGCAAATTTTATAGTATTACGCCCGGCATATATCTTAGGAAGGACTTCCCCAAAAAGCAGGATCAAAAAAGTAACCACAATTACTTCTAAAATAAACTTTAATAAAGCGGAACTAATCTCTTCAAAAATAGTACTTCCGATAAAAGAGAACAGAATAACCACTCCAATATTAAAGAAATTGTTAGCAACTAATAATGTCGCTAAAAGTTTTTTGGGTTTCTCTAAAAGGTTCGAAATTATTTTCCCTTTTGGATTGTTTTCCTGTAATGCGTCTTCAATATCCTTTTGAGACAAAGAAAAAAAGGCAACTTCAGCACCTGAAACAATCGCTGATAAAAAAAGCAAAATAAAAATTCCGACAAAACCAATAATTAAATTGTTGTCAGAAAGCGTAAAAAGTAAACTGGGCTCCGGGTCCAAATTAAAAAGGATTAGTTAAACAATCAAAAAGGCAAATCGTTGACCGGCAAGCCTTCTGTAGGATTTTCAAAGTTAGTGTTTTTTGTCGATTCAGAGGCCTGATGTTGTTTGTGCTCTGTCTCTTTTTTTGTTGTCAAAAAGGTAAATTCAGTTACCTGAATTTCAGTAGTATATTTTGTGGTTCCGTCTTCAGCCTGCCATTGCCTTGATTTTATGCGGCCTTCAACATATATTTTATCTCCTTTTGACAAATATTTTTCGCAAATCTCGGCCGCTTTATTTCGTACAACCAAATTATGCCACTCTGTCGAGGTAATTTTTTCGTTTGTAGTTTTATTGATATACACCTCATTTGTTGCCAGTTGAAAACGGCCAATACAGTTGCCCCCGTCAAAATAATGCATTTTAACATCGTCCCCCAAATGACCTATCAGCATCACCTTATTTAATGTTCCATTCATAATATAAGATTTATGTTTCTACTCAAAGATACTTTTTTTTAACGACTTTTTTCTTCGTTTTCAATAAAATTATAAATAACAATTGGGAAAGGAAAAGATTTTAATTCATTATAATTCAAACCATTAACCACATTTTCATCTACTTTTACTTTCCAGAACTGTATGTGTAAATGCTGATGTGAAAGCTTATGAATAACCGTCGCATGAGAACACTCTTCTAGTGCGGTAATAGTGTAAGAAGACAAAATTCCCTCGCGAATTGTTTTAGCAACAAAATTAAAATCGACAATTCCATTCGTTTCCAGTAACGGAAATTCATATAAGTTGTGCCAGATACCTTTAGAAGTACGCTTTTGAATTAAAGTATTCCCCAAAACATCTTCTAATACCAGATAATTAAAGAAACGGTTTGTGATTTTTAGTTTTTTAGATTTTACCGGCAGCACATCCACTTTCTTTTTTTTCAAAGCCAGACAGCTCCCATTAAAAACACAAACAGAACAATCCGGACTTTTAGGAACGCATTGCAAAGCGCCAAACTCCATTATAGCCTGATTAAAAATTGCAGGTTCCTCCTTTGGCATCAATTCATAGGCAAGTTGAGCAAATTCTTTTTTTGTTGGCGGTAAAGCTATATCTGACTCAATATCAAAATAACGTGAAAGCACCCTGAATACATTTCCGTCAACCACAGGAACAGCTTCATTATAAGAAAAAGAAGCAATTGCGGCAGCGGTATATTCCCCGACTCCTTTTAATTTCAGCAACTCCTTATATGTGGGAGGAAAAACACCTTTTAAATCATTAGCTATAAACTGGGCGGTTTTATGCAGGTTTCTCGCCCTTGAATAATATCCTAATCCCTGCCAGAGTTTTAAGACTTTCTCTTCATCGGCATTTGCTAATTCAAAAACAGTAGGAAATTCCTTTGTAAAAGAAAAAAAATAAGGCATTCCCTGAGCTACTCTTGTCTGTTGAAGCATAATTTCTGACAGCCAAATTTGGTAAGGATCGGTTGTTTTTCGCCAAGGCAAATCGCGTTTGTTTTGTAAATACCATTTTATCAGCGTGTTATGAAAATCCATTTAAAAATACTTAGAAAACAAAAGTAAATGTTTATGTAATTAAAATTTAACGAATTAGCTTGATTAATTATTTTTTTAATTCCTATATTTGCAAACTCAAAAAAATAGTACATCATTTATAAAATAAAATAGGAAAGAAAATGACGAAAGCAGATATCGTAGCGAAAATTTCAGAGAAATTAGGTCTTGAAAAAGGAGATGTTCAGGCAACAGTTGAAACTTTTATGGAAGAAGTTAAAACTTCATTAGAAACTGGTGACAATGTTTACCTAAGAGGATTCGGAAGTTTCATCGTGAAAACCAGAGCTGAGAAAACGGGAAGAAACATTTCTAAAAATACCACAATCAAAATTCCTGCACACAATATTCCTGCTTTTAAACCTGCAAAAGTTTTTGTAGAAGGAGTTAAAACAAACAACGAAGCAAAATAATACTATTAATTAACATAAAATCTGACACGATATGCCAAGTGGTAAAAAAAGAAAGAGACATAAGGTAGCGACTCACAAACGTAAGAAAAGAGCGAGAGCTAACCGTCACAAAAAGAAAAAGTAGTTTTAAACTACTTTTTTCTTTTTAAACGTTCATTGAAATTGGAGTTTGACAGACTCAGTCACGGATTACAGTTTGCAGCCTAAAACTGCTTACTGCCACCGAAAACTGATAACTAACTCCACCGGGTTAATACCTGTTAAAAATATTGTTTAATCCATCCTTACAATTAGGCCTTAAGCTTTACGCTATAAGCTTTAAGCAATTTACGTTGCCTATTGCCTATTGCCTATTGCCTATTGCTGGAAAGTTCGGATAAAAATTTACAGAGTGAATAAAGAATTGATCATTAGATCTAGTTCTGAAGCCGTAGATTTTGCCTTATTAAAAGATGGAAAACTAATTGAATTACACAAAGAACAAGAGACAAGCAACTTTCAGGTTGGTGATATTTTTATTGCCAAAATACGAAAACCAGTTGCCGGACTTAATGCTGCTTTTGTAAATGTAGGCTTCGAAAAAGATGCCTTTTTACATTATCACGATCTGGGTCCAAACTTAGCTTCCCAACTGAAATTCATAAAACTTGTAAGCGCAGGTAAAATAAAAGATTTCTCCCTAAAAACCTTTCAGTTTGAAAAAGAGATTGACAAAGATGGCATCATTACTGATATTTTAAGTGCCAATCAATCTGTCTTAGTCCAAGTTGTAAAAGAACCTATATCGACCAAAGGTCCAAGGATAAGCGCTGAGCTTTCACTGGCAGGAAGATTTATAGTTCTGGTTCCGTTTTCTGACCGTGTTTCTATTTCGCAAAAAATAGAAGACAAAAAAGAAAAGGACCGTTTAAAAAAACTTGTTCTATCGATCAAACCTAAAGGATTTGGTGTTATTGTTCGTACAGTAGCCGAAGGCAAAAATACAGCCGAATTAGAAAAAGATTTGCAGAACCTGCTTGGCAGATGGACTGCAATGTGTAAAAAATTACCAACTGCTCATCATCCGTCCAAAGTATTAGGAGAGCTTAACAGAGCTTCTTCGATATTAAGAGATGTATTCAATGATACCTTCAGCGGTATTCAGATAGATGATGAAGAGTTGTACCATCAAACGAAGGATTATCTGCAGGAAATTGCACCTTCAAAACAATCAATTGTGAAGTTTTATCAATCAAACGACACTCCGATTTTTGAGAAATACAATATAGAGAGACAAATCAAAACTTCTTTCGGAAGAACGGTTTCGATGAGCAAAGGCGCTTATCTTATCATAGAACACACTGAAGCACTCCATGTTATAGATGTAAACAGTGGAAACCGTTCTAATAAGGCGACCAATCAGGAAGACACTGCCATGGAAGTTAATATGATTGCAGCAGCAGAAATCGCAAGACAACTTCGTCTGCGGGATATGGGCGGAATCATAGTTGTTGATTTTATCGATATGTCTAATCCTGAAAACAGGAAAGTCCTGTTCGACTTCTTGCGAGAAGAAATGAGCGACGATAAAGCAAAACATAAAATATTACCGCCAAGTAAATTTGGCTTAGTCCAGATTACAAGGCAAAGAGTAAGACCGGAAGTTAACATCAAAACCAGAGAAGAAGATCCTAATAAAGTAAATGGTGAAATTGAAGCACCTATCTTAATTATCGATAAAATCTCTTCTGATTTAGACCGACTTCTAAAAACCCACAAAAAAGTTGTACTTAACGTACATCCGTTTGTGGCTGCATACCTCAGTAAAGGTTTTCCATCCTTACGTTCAAAATGGTTTTTTGAACATAAGAAATGGGTGAAAATCATACCTCGTGACGCTTACACGTACTTAGAATATCATTTCTACGACAATAAAGGAAATGTTATTTCAGAATAAAACAAAACCGCCTTTCGAAAGACTGGCGGTTTTTTTATGGCTTTTTTTTTGTTTTTTCCGCCACGAATTCACAAATTATTATAAATCAATTCGTGAATTCGTGGCGGAAAAATTATTCTCGAATTATTTCAATTTTTCTTCTAATTTCATTCCCAGAAGCATCAACAACTGTAATGTAATGTGCTCCTGTTGTTGGCGTAATTGGCAATTCATGAAATGTCTTGGTTGTAGCTTTATACACATCGTCAACGTACCAGAATAATTCCTTATCTCTTTCTGAATAAGCTACTTTCAAAATTACAGGCTGTACGTTGCTGTTAAAATCTTTTGTCAAGTAAATTTTACTATTTGCTTTCGGATAAATAAAATCCATTGTTGTAGTTTGTGTTCCTTCGCAGCCTTCTTTAAATGGCGGCAACGGTAAATATTCAATATGCTGACTTTTATAGTACCACGCCATAACCGGAGGCAGTACAAACCAGTTTTTTGTCACAATATTATCTACGCTTTCGCAACTGCTGTTTACCTGAAACTGTTCTGTTTTATCTAAATGAATGGTCTTATGATACGGACAAACTTTAGTCGATTTTCCTTTTTTAGAAACCCATTGTTTGATTTTCGGACAATTATCCTTTGCCAGATAACCGCTCAGGCGGCAAACCTCAACTTCGGCTAAATCATTATACGGTGTATCAAACCATCTTTGTCTCGGTAAAAAATTAAAAACATCAAACAAAATTGGCGCAGCGCTGGCAACTCCGGTTAAAGTCGGACGACCTTCTCCAGTTGCATTTCCCACCCAGATTCCTACTACATATTTTGAATTAGTTCCAATGGCCCAGGCATCCCGATTTCCGAAACTTGTCCCGGTTTTCCAGGCAATTTTGAGCGAACTGTCGTAAAACTTCCAGGCTTCGTCTCCTTCCGGCCTGTTTACCTCTTCCATTGCGTTGTAAGTCAGCCAGATTGCTCCTGCACCCAGGATATTTTTCTGATTGGTTTCTGAACCAAAATCGGACTTAAAATCATTTTTATAATTCAGTTCAGCAAATTCATTAGTTCTATATTTGTTATTATTTTTAGTGTAATAATTGACCGTGGAAGAAAGATTTGCATACGTTCGGCACAAATCCCACAAATTACTTTCAGCACCTCCTAGAATAAGCGATAAGCCATAATGATCGGGCGTTTTATTAATATTCTTTAATTTGAATTTCTGCAATTCTTCATAAAATTTATTTACTCCAAAATCCTGCAACATCAAAACCGCCGGAATATTTAACGAACGTGACAAAGCACGATGTGCCGGAACTGCTCCATCAAAAGTAAGATTAAAATTTTGCGGTGTATAACCTGAAATCTGTGTTGGAACATCTGCAATTAAAGTATTCGGAAGCAATTCGCCATCATCGAGCATAGCGCCATACAAAAGTGGTTTCAAGATACTTCCAGTACTTCTTGGCGCATCAATAATATCCACATCTTTTTGATGGTCTACATCGGCGGGAGAATTTCCAACATAACTCATCACATTTCTACTCTGAACATCAATTACCAAAATAGCCAGATTATGAACTTCATTCTGTTTGTACTGATTGTAATAATATCTCGCAATTTGATTGACACGATTTTGCAAAGCATAATCAATTGTGGTTTTAACTCTTGTTCCTTCTTCGTTTTTAGCTACTCTTTGAAGCAAATGCGGAGCGATTTGAGGCAAATCATAGGGTTTTTGAGGCAATGGCTCTTCTACCGAAAGCTCGTACGTCTGCTTGTCGATTATGCCTTCCTGATGCAATTTTAACAAAAGTCGGTTTCGTTTATTTAATAATTTTATCTGATTTTTTCCTGGATAAATCAAACTTGGTGCATTCGGTAAAACAGCCAAAACTGCATTTTCTGCCCATGACAATTGATTCGACTGCACTCCAAAATAACGCCACGAAGCCATTTCTAATCCCACAACATTTCCTCCAAATGGTGCGTGAGCTGCGTACATCTCGAGAATTTCATTTTTAGAATAACCTAATTCTAATCGGGTTGCCAAAATAATTTCTATTATTTTTTCGAAATAGGTTCTTTTTTTTCCTTTTCGGGATAGCCGAATAACTTGTTGTGTCAGCGTACTTCCACCTCGGACTACTTTTCCTGCTTTTCTATTTTGTTTAAAAGCATTAATCATCGCTCCCGGATTAAATCCCGGATGTTTATAGAAATACTCGTCTTCAAAATAAACAATGCATTTCTTGAACTTGTCGGGAACACTATCTTGCGCTGGAAAACGCCATTGTCCGTCTCGGGCAATTTTAGCGCCGAGTAATTCTCCTTCTTTACTTTCTATTACGGTTGAATATGGTTCTTTGAATAAAGTTCGGGGAAGGGAAAAATAGTAAATCAGCAAAAGCACAAATGCAATTGCTGATTTGATTTTGTTTTTTTTGATCCAGTTTATAATGCGTTTTGAGAACGCTATTAGTTTATTTTTCAACGTAGTAATTATTTAACCGCAAAGGCGCAAAGTTATTCGCAAAGTTCGCAAAGTTTTTTTGCTCGCAGATTCCGCAGATTTGCTTCGCCTGTTCGCTTTCGCTCGGGTAGAAGATTTTATTTTTATCTGCCTGATCTGCAAAATCTGCGAGAAACTTTATTTACCACAAAATTCACAGTTTCAAAAATCCTTTTTAATACGTGTAATTTGTGGCTGATAATTTTATTTTACCACCTCAACCCAGAATCCTTTTGTTCTGGCTAAGAATGTATTATCGTACATGGCTTCACATTGCAATCCTGGCAGGTAATAATCCCCTAAATACGATGCGTTTAACAGAATTCTGAAAACTTTGGTTTCTCTGGATTTCATTCCGAAATAGAAATTAGTCCTATCATCGCGAATGTCAATATAATCGGCGATGTTATTTACGGCATCCCCATAATCTGTGAAACGGGTGTTTACAATTTCAAATCCCGAAGGCAGAATTTGAGATAACGCCACATTTTGAACACTTTCTCCTCTTTGATTTTTAATGGTTACTTCGGCAACAAATTCGGTTCCCTGATTAATTTTGGAAACATTGATTACGCTTCCTTTTCTGTTTTTGAAAACAATAGAAGCTGTAACATCACTTTGAACTTCATTTTCTTGTCCGATTGGTAGAATTCCAGTATTCAGCACACGAACATAAACGGTATTTCTTTTATTGTTTTTCAACGTAATACTGTTTGTGCCAGAAGCAACAGACAAACTACGATCTGCTACTGATTTACCTGTGTTTATCGTCTCGCCTTTTCCGTTTTTACTAAACTGAATATTGATTCCTTTTGGACCGTTGCTAACTGCAAATTTCGACATTGCATATAGGCAGTAAGCCGTTGTTTGCGTACTCATCCATTGATTAGCCGACATTTCTTTGGCTAATTTTGTCGCTGTTGCAAAAGCTTTTTGTTTTTGACCTAAAAGAAGCATCGTTTCCAGAGCCATTGCCCTGTTTCTTTCGCTTGAACCATAGTAGTAATAGCTGTAACCATCTGAACTTCCGTCGATACTTGTTTTCAAGAATAAACTTTGTCCTGCTGATTTTTGGCCTGCTAAAACATAAGCAGCTGCCAAACGAAGCATACTTTCATTCGAAATGCCTTTTGTCTCTCTTAATCTGTTCATTGCTGATAAATCGGCATTTCCGGCTAAAGCCAAAGTATATAGACGATACGCCTGAGCTAAATCATTTCCGTATTTAGGCTCAAAACGCCATTGTTTTGCTTCGCGTTGCTGGTATGAAATCCATTTTGATTTGAAATTAATTGGCAATACATATCCTTTTTTCTCTGCTTCAATTAAGAAATGTCCGGCGTAAGAAGTTCCCCAGTCGTCTGCAATTGCATTTCCTTGCCAGTACGGCAGACCGCCATTTGACAATTGAAAATTACCCAATCTTACAATTCCGGCTGCAATATTTTTCTGAATCAAATCTTTACGTTTCACATCAATATCTGCCACATCTCCTAAATATAATTGTGGAAAAACTGATGAAGTGGTCTGTTCTACACAACCGTGAGGATATTGAATTAAGAATTGTAATCTTCCATTCAAATTCATAGACGGCATTGATGAAACTTCTAGTCTTGCTTTGTTACTTCCTGCAATTCCAAATGTTTTCCATGAAATTGTCTTCGTACTATTTGGTGTTAAAACAACATCTGTAAAAGTGCTCGTAACCGGGTTTGGATTTGTCATATCAATTTCAACATCATAAACCGATTTCTCGCTTCCTGAAGTCGCAATTACCTGAACTTTTGCAATCCCAGTTGCAGATCCTACAACCAAATTAAAATAAGCCATTTTTTCATCCGGCTGTTTAAAGTTTAATCTCTGAACTGCGCTTCCGACAACTTTCAAACCGTTGCTGGTTTTTACCTGAATCGAAACATTTTTGATTTTGTTTTCTGTAGCAAAAACAGTTACTGGAAGCGTTACTTTTTCTGATGGTGAGATCTTTCTTGGTAACGAAGCCAAAACCATCAACGGACTTTTAACTTGTGTTGCTTTTTCAACACTTCCGTAAGCGCTTGTCTTCGCATCTCCCGCCACAATCATTGTTCGAACTGAACCAATGTATTTCGGCAATTTTAACTGGTGTGATTTCGTTTCTCCTTTTACTAATTTAAATGGTCCGTAGTATAATACAACTGGTTTAAAACGGTTGGCTTTTTTAGCTTTTCCTCCGCCTAAATCCTGGTCACCACCAATACTGAAAATCTGGTTTATTTTTCCGCCATAAGCACCAATAACATCATCATAAACGTCCCAGGTTTTTACTCCCAAAGCTTCACGAACGTAAAAACTGTCCCAGGCATTTGGTGTTTTAAAACGAGTTAAATCCAAAAGACCTTCATCTACAACTGCGATGGTATACGTCATTTCTTTACCTGATTTCTCGCCTACTTTTACTGTAAACGGTTGTTCTGGTCTTAAAACATCGGGCATATTAAGAGTTGGTGCCAAAATGGTGTTTTTATCCACCACTTCTATTGGCACAATTCCGTACATACGAATCGGAGAATCGTTTTTGGTCGACGCATGCGGCTGTAATAATGTGATATTGAAATATACATTTGGCGCCATTGCTCCTGTAATTGGAACCTCAACTTTGGTTTCTCCTTTTTTAGTTTCAGCCCAAATAGTTTGCACCACTCTTGATCCATTTTCTACAGAAATTAAAGCACGTCCGCCTTCACTAGAAGGGAAAGAAATTTGTGCTTTTTCTCCAACAGCATAATTCTTTTTATCTGTAGAAAAAACTAACATATTGGCTGTTGATGCATCTCTGTTGCGTGTTTTTCCGGACCAGATTGGCCAGTCGATATTTACGGTTAAAGAAGTTGCATGACCGTCTTCCTGATCGGCAACACGAATTAAGTAACGTCCCCATTCTTCATCTGTTAAAGCAAATTGGAAACTTCCTTTTCCGCTTGAATCCGTATTGATAACAAAAGTTTTGTATGAAGTTGTTGCATTCGATGAATTATAATTTGATAAATTATCACTCGAAGAATCCCACCACCATCTCCAGTCTACTTTGTAAACCCTTACTTCGAGATTACGAACTGATCTTGGTCTTCCGTTTTCATCAAGTGTAACCACATCAAAACGATTGTTTGTTCTCGTTTCAAGCATGTTGTACTTGTTCAGTTCCGGAGTTTTAAGTCCAACATAAGTTTTGTATGGAGAATAACTTGTTGACATTACATCTGTACTAAAATCTCCTCCTTCTTCATATACTTTTGTGATGAATGAAGCGCGAAGCATTCCAGGAGCCTGACCTTGTAATCTTGGCTGAATGTGTACTGAAGCTTTTCCGCTTTCATTTAATTTCCCAGAGAAAACATTAATTTCTTCTGTACTGAATTGACGTGACAAATCATCAAAAGTATATTTTTCATAACCTTTAAAAGTGGTAGCCTGCTGAGAGAATTTCGCCTGCATTTCTACATTCAAATTCTTAGCAATAGCACCGTGAAGCCACGTCACTTCAAGATTATCTGTATTTGGATACGAAGCCGAAAGTGTTTTTCTGCTAAATGTGTTTTTAATTTTTAAACGATTCGGTTTTATTGTTTCAATCTTGATGCTCTTATAAAATTTCGCACCGCCCACACTTACCATTGCTTCCCAGTTTCCGGTTGGCGCATCCTGATTTGTTGGCACAATAAAGGCATAATGATTTAAATCGTTCATTTTTTGAACCGTTTGATAAACCGTTTTACCATTTGGATCGTTTAATCTAAATTTAATTGGATGTGACTTTGGCAATTTATTCGCCGCATCATTCAAAATAAATGATAAGTACAAATTATCTCCCGGACGCCAGACACCTCTTTCTCCATAAATAAATCCTTTTAGCCCTTTTTGTAAAGTCTCTCCGGCAACATCAAAATTACTTACCGATAATGAAAGTCCATCGTCAAGCTTCACGTACGTCGATTGATCTCCTAAAGTTACAATAGCAAAATAAGCAAATTTGTCTAATTGGAAAGAGGCAATACCTTCGCTGCTTGTCGCTCCTGTCGCAAGTTTTTGCTGCTGAAAACTATACAATTCTACTTTGGCATTCGAAACCGGTTCAGTTGTAACGATATTATTTACGGCAAAAAAGTACGATTTGTTTTCTCCTCTTTTGGCAATGACTCCTAAATCAGACGCTAAAATATTAGTCGCAACCCGAGCATTATAATAGTACGAAGCTGTACAGGGATCCTGACTTTCTCTCCAGTCATAATTGTCGTAATAATAATCGTCATAAGGATTTTCGCTGTAGTTTACATCATTTTCATCAACCTCTTCTTCCTCTTCTTCATTTGAATCGTCTGAAGTTTCGCATTTGTATAAAGAATATTTCCTTTTAAACACAAGTTCTACTCTGTATATCGCTCCCGGTTCCGGTTTTATTATTTTAGACAAGTCTAAGGCATACGTATTCCATTTGGTTAAATTTACCAGTGTGCTTTCTTTTAAATTGAGCGTAGTTTTTGCAATCGGCTGAGCTACTCTCTTCAGATTGCTCGATCCGTTTAGTTCATTGTAATGAAGAAACTGCAGAATATTATTCTTGTAAATTTTATACACTTTTACGTCAACTGCGCTAAGGTTTACAGCTTCAAAATTGAGTTTTAAATTATTTGAACTTGGTAAAATCGTTCCGTTTTTGATTAACCGAACATTGGGCTTTATCTGATCAAAAGAGATTTTTTCTGAGTAATTGGCTTCGAGTTTTTTACCAAACTGACTTTCGATCCCCTGAAAAACTTCCAGTAATAATTCCCCCGTAATAACCTGTGCCGGCTCTTCCTCCGGAACAACTTCAACTACATCTTCTTCAACTGCAACAACTGCACTGTCCACAATTGCTGCTGCGGAATCGACTACAACAGCTGCAGAATCAGTCTCAGCATATACTGGTTCTTCAACCGCAACCACAACCGGTTCTTCTTCTTTAACTGCCGCCTGATTCGTAAAATATACTTTAAGTAAATTTCCTTGTGTAGAAAACTTTAGGTTATTGGTATTCTGAATCGAAACCAATCCTGCAAAATCCTGCCCTTTTTCCAGAGGTTCGGAAAAATTGATTACAACCGACTGATTATTCCCATCAGGGACTTCAACTTTTATAACTTTAAACTCATTAATACCTGTAATCGGAAAATCGATTTGCCCTTTCTGATCGATATCAAAATCATTTCCATCATAGATAATTTCCAGATTTGAAGCTTCTGACTGACGCTGAATACTATCAATTATAAAATGAAATTCTTTTCCCGAAGACACACTTTTATCAAACTTAATCGAAAGATCGTTTCCATTATGTTTGGCTTTGACTAATTTGATTGCTGTCTCTAAATCAATATTGTCTGCTGTTTTCAGAACACAGTTTAAATACTGATATTCTTTGCTGTACGACTGAATATCTGCCGTATTGATTGTAAAATCCTGCTTAAGTGTTTTAACTGTAAAATTGAATTTAGAAAGTTCGCTTTCTTTTTCTTTCGGAATAGCAGTTAGTTTATCTAAGTTTAAAGTCACCTGATATTCTGTTCCTGGTTTTAATTTTTTCTCCGGAATAAAAGCCAGAGTATTGGTGGAAAGCGCTACGACTTTTCCGCTCACACTTGGCGAAATATCAAACAAATCGTCATCCAGTTCCTGATTGGGTTTCCAGTCGTTTTTATCAAAAGCCAAAACCACCCGTATATCAGAATCGGAAGAAACAATTCCGCCCGTAAAACTGGTAATGTAATCTTTGAATAACGAAAAATCGGAGTTGAAATCTGCAGCTGATTTACGTCCGCAGGATTGAAAAATAAAAAAAACACAAAGTGCGAGAACTAATCCTTTTGCTTTCACTTTTATCTGGAGTTAATGGTTTACAATTTAAAATTAACACGAATTACCCGTTACGTCCATAACAGTAAAAACGCAATTAAATTATGTTAAAAGTAGAATATTTTTAAGAAGAAATTTCTGTAACCCGTTAATTTAACTTTTGTTGAAGTTTTCACAAAAAAACAGATTATTAAAGTGTTATCTTCATGCTTTTAAATTAAAAAAAAATGCCTGAAAATTTAAACAGATACTCTTTTGAAAATGAATTTATTATAAAAAATAAAAATGTAATTATTTATCTTTTGGGGGTAATAACTTTTATTGTTTTAATAACTTTTGCAGATTATTATATTTTACCTTTTTCAAAAACTAATGATATAATTACTCATTACGGAGTTCGAACTTCTGGAAAATCCAGACAAAAAGTTTCATATCATTATTTTACACAAAAAGGACATACTTTTTCTACAGCAAAAGAATTCATTGAAGAAAACAATATTCTAGTTGAAACTTCTTTAGTATTTAAATTTGTAACAACTGTAAAGTCTGAGAAAAAAAATTATACTAATATCCTTTCTAGCGGTTTAAGTATCAATGGAATTCAATTCTATACTTGCCTCATCCTGCTTTTTTCACTAGGAATAAGTATAAAAATAATGCTTTCGAAAAAAGGTTTTTCTGAAAACACGTTTTACAACATTGTTTGTTTTAATTCCTTTATGATATTTATATGTATTTACATGGGCGGATATTTGTTTTAACTACTTACGTCTTTCCAGAAAAAAACGCTTCATTAAATCAGCTGCTTCATTAGCCATTATACCAGAAACAACCGTAGTTTTAGGATGCAGTTTTGTTCCCATGGTCATAAACCCTCTTTGTTCATCTCTGGCTCCAAAAACAATTTTTGAAATCTGACTCCAGTACAACGCACCGGCACACATCTGACAAGGTTCTAAAGTAACATACAGTGTACAATCTTTTAAGTATTTTCCGCCCAGAAAATTAGCTGCTGCGGTTATAGACTGCATCTCTGCATGGGCCGTAACGTCGTTTAACAATTCGGTTAAATTATGACTGCTTGCAATCACCTTATCGGCCACAACAATAACAGCTCCAACAGGAATCTCCCCTTTATCAAAAGCCATTTCAGCTTCCTGCAAAGCTTTTTTCATAAAATATTCGTCGGTGAAAGGATTTATCATAGTTGCAAAAATAGAACTTTCCACATTATTTTTATTACATTTAAATCCTGAAATTTGAAGTGTGAAAAACCACAAAATTAGATACTAAAAAAACTGTAATGATTATAATTCAAACTCCAAATCACATTTTACATCTACAGGCATACAAGTATAAAACATTTTTAATGCTTTTTATTCTTTTCATTGGAACAGCATTATTTAGCTGTTCCGATAAAGACAACAAAAAACAAAATAGCGAAGTTGAAGTTGTTGATGCAGAAAAGGACGAAATCAACAAATCAGAACAGATTTCTGATTCTTCTCAGCTATCAAAAGAAGATTTCCCGGAACATCCTGAAAAAAATATTGAAATCACTAGCGAAGAGGTTATTTCATCACCCGCAAATGTAAATCAGGCAAAATCTACAAAAGCAAAGGAGAAGATTCCTAATCCTGAAACAGACAAAAAAACCAGTGCTTCAAAAAAGGAAACTGTACTCAAACCAGAAGTTCCTCTTAACAAAAATGCAGAGTTTCCGGGCGGTATTGATCAATTCCATAGTTTTTTTATGAAAGAATATAAAAAACCGGAAGGCGTAAGTTATTGGAAACTCAGTTTCACACTTGCATTTGCAGTAGAAAAAAATGGCACTGTATCTTTTCTTGAATGTTCTCCTACAGTTGAAGAGCCTCTTGAAAAAGAAATTATCAGGGTTTTGAATTTATGTCCTAAATGGCAACCTGGCGAATCAAACGGTAAAAAAATCAGGATGCAATATTCTGTTCCTATTTTATTGAAATAACACTCTGCCAAAAAAATTAAATTTAAAACCGTAAATTTGCTTTTTACCTTACAATGAAAAGCAATTTACTTTCAAATATATACAATCCCGCCGATTTACGTCTTTTAAAAGAAGAACAGCTTATTCAGGTTGCTCTGGAACTGCGTCAGTTTATTATTGATGTGGTTTCGGTAAAAGAAGGGCATTTGGGCGCAAGTCTGGGAGTTGTAGAACTTACAATTGCTTTGCATTATGTCTTCAATACTCCTCAGGATTTATTAGTTTGGGATGTAGGTCATCAGGCCTACGGTCATAAAATCCTGACTGAAAGAAGAGAAAATTTTCATACTAACAGACAACTTGGAGGCGTTTCAGGTTTCCCAAAAAGAGCCGAAAGTGTTTACGATACTTTTGGTGTCGGGCACTCTTCAACCTCAATCTCTGCAGCACTCGGAATGGCAATTGCTTCTAAACTAAAAGGGGATTTTGACAAAGAACATATCGCCGTAATTGGAGATGCTTCAATCGCAAGCGGAATGGCTTTTGAAGGCTTAAACCATGCCGGAGTAACTGATGCTAACATCTTAGTTATTTTAAACGACAATGCCATCGGAATTGACCCAAGTGTAGGAGCTTTAAAAAAATATTTGACAGCAGTTAAAAACGGAAAAAATCCGAAGCAGAATAATATCATTAAATCTTTAAATTTTGATTATTCTGGTCCAATTGACGGACATGATATTCCAACTTTAATCAAAGAACTAAATCGTTTAAAAAAGATCAAGGGTCCGAAATTCCTTCACATTGTAACCACAAAAGGAAAAGGTCTGCAACAAGCAGAGGAAAATCAGGTAAAATATCATGCTCCGGGAAAATTCGATGCTTCAACCGGAGAAATTCATCTAAAATCGGAAGAAAATCTTCCTCCAAAGTTTCAGGATGTTTTTGGGCTGACCCTTTTGGATTTAGCCCGAAAAAACGAAAAAATTATTGGAATAACTCCTGCAATGCCATCCGGAAGTTCGTTAAAATTCATGATGGACGAATTCCCTGAACGTGCTTTTGATGTTGGAATTGCAGAGCAGCATGCCGTAACACTCGCCGCAGGAATGGCTACTCAGGGTATGATTGTGTATTGCAATATTTATTCGACTTTTTTACAGCGCGCTTACGATCAGGTTATTCATGATGTAGCACTGCAAAACTTACCGGTCATTTTTTGTTTGGACAGAGCCGGTTTAGTTGGTGAAGACGGTGCCACACATCACGGTGTTTTTGATATTGCGTACTTACACACTATTCCAAACCTGATCCTTTATGCACCAATCAACGAAATTGCCCTGCAGAATATTTTGTATACTGTACAATCTGAAATTTTAGAACATCCAATAGCCATTCGTTATCCGAGAGGTCGTGGCGTTTTGCCAAAATGGAAAACAGAAAATTACGGAAATTATGAAAAAATAGTGATCGGGAAAGCAAATTGTTTAAAAAGCGGAACAAAAAAAGCCGTTTTATCTACTGGGGCTATCGGGAATAATGTAATTGCCGCCTTAAAAGAAGCAGGTAATCCTGAAACAATTGCGCATTACGATTTTCCTTTTATAAAACCATTAGACAACGACCTGTTAAACAACATACTAACCTTATTCGACCATATTATTACTATTGAGGACGGCGCAAAAATTGGTGGTTTTGGAAGCGCTGTTGCCGATTATGCAGCAGCAAATAATTTTGCAAAAAGAATAGAAATTTTAGGTATTCCGGACACTTTTATCGAACATGGCACAGTAATTGAGCAACAACATTTCTGTAAAATTGACGTTAAAAGTCTTGCAAATCTTTTTTCAGAAATCGAAAAATAGTATTTTGCACCGCCAAAATCAAATGTTTACCTGATGAAATTATTACGAACGACCGTTTTATTACTCCTATTTTTATTTACTTCAAATAGTTTTTCACAGATTATCCGAACGACTTTAGACCCTGGCCAGGCACCACCGGTCCCTTCTAACTGGACAAAAAAAAACAAACTTGGCTTTGACATTTCTGAAATTGCTTTTGTCAATTGGAGTGCGGGGGGAACCAGCTCTATCTCTGGATTGTTTAAAGGGGAGTTTACCAGAACATATAACAAAGACAATCATAAATTGTTTAACGAGCTGATTGTGAAATACGGAATGAATAAACAAGACGGTACTGAACTGAGAAAAACAGACGATGCTATCCAGTTTAACTCCACTTACGGTTACAGAAAAGACACACTCTCTAATTGGTTTTATTCTGCAAAATTCAATTTTAATACACAGTTTACTAACGGTTACAAATATCCAAACCGCGATGAAGCTATCTCCAAACCTTTTGCACCTGCTTATATCTTTTTGGGAGCCGGGGCTGAAAATTCGAACAAGAAAAAAAACAGAACCTTTTATTTCTCTCCAATCACATTAAAAACTACTTTAGTTTTAGATCAGGATTTGGCCAACCAGGGAGCTTTTGGTGTTAAAAAAGCAGTTTATATGGATGACCCTCTTGATCCTGACAATCAAATTTTAGTTGAAGACGGTCAGAAAGTAAAAGCCGAGTTCGGTATTTTATTTACCGGATATATGAAAAACGAGATTTACAAAAATATTTTTTACGAAAACAGGCTGACTTTATATACGGATTACCTCAACCAGTTTGGAAATGTCGACGTAGATTACGATACCCGTTTAGATCTTGTCGTTAACGCTTATGTTAAGGCAAACATTGGGGTTCACATTATTTATGACGATGATATCAAAACTAAGAAAGATGTTGTAGATCCTGCAACAGGCTCTAAATCACAAGTAGATGACGGACCAAAAACCCAGTTAAGACAAGTTCTGGGTGTTGGTCTTGTATATGCTTTTTAATGCTTTAACTGTTTTTTCTGCCATTAATCATTTCATATAACTTTAACGCATTTCCATCCGTTAAAAGAGAAACATAATGACAAATATGAAGCAGGCGTTCGTATAAATTACCTTTTTCCAAATTATGCTTTTCAGGGAGCATTTTAAGAATCAGTTTATCGTAATTTGAAGCGGTTCCTTCATATTTGTTGTTAAAAGCGGTTATAAATTTATCCAGTAAGGTTTGAATAATCTGATAACCCACAATTTCTTTTTCAATAACCTCACGGCTTTGGTAAATTTTTTCGACACTCAGTTTGATAATATCATTCATCTGCGCCTTGTATTTGCTTTTGTCTGTTAAGGCAAAAGGGAAATTTCCGGCCAGAATTGCTTCTTCGTTTTCAATAAAAACATCAACAGCATCATTAATCAAAGCGCCTATTGCCAAAGCCCGCAGATAACTGATTCGGTCTTCTTTTGTTTCTAATAATTTGTATTTAGCCACACCAATGTTATCTTTCACTAGTTTGATCAGATATTCTAAAGCATAATCTTCAGAAACCAGACCTAAATTGATTCCATCTTCAAAATCGATTATTGTATAGCAGATATCATCGGCTGCTTCAACCAGATAAGCCAATGGATGCCTTTCAAAACCGAGATCTCCATCTTCTTTATTCGGAATCAAACCCATATCTTCTGCAACCTCCTGAAAGAATACTTTATCGGTCTGAAAAAAACCGTATTTTTTATCCGCAATGTTATTTGTCGGCTTTTTTGGAAGGCTTTCTTTAGGATATTTCATAAAAGCTCCTAAAGTAGCATACGAAATTCGCAGCCCTCCTTCAATCCCCGGACGGCTTCCTGTTAAAACAGAAAAACCATTAGCATTTCCTTCAAAATCAATTAAATCCTGCCATTGTTTTGCGGTGAGTTTGTCCTTGTATTTTAATCCGTTACCTTTCGAAAAATACTCCCCAATCGCTTTCTCACCCGAGTGTCCAAAAGGCGGATTCCCGATATCATGCGCCAAAGAGGCCGCAGCCACAATAGCCCCGAAATCATTCATGTGATAACCGTGAACTTCTTTTAAATAAGGATATTTTTCAATGATTTTTTTTCCGACTAAACGCCCAAGTGAACGTCCTACAACCGAAACTTCCAAACTGTGTGTTAATCTGGTATGGACAAAATCTGTTTTTGAAAGCGGAATTACCTGAGTTTTATCCTGTAAAGACCGAAACGCAGCCGAAAAGATTATACGATCATAATCGACCTCAAAACCCAAACGTGTGTCATCTTGTTCTACGCGTAGTCTTTTGGTTGTATCTCCTTGACGTTTTAGTGATAAAAGTTGTTCCCAGTTCATTATGATTTTAGATTTAGATGAATCAAAAATACATTTTATTTAATGTTTATTGGCTATTAGCATACTAAAATCCCTAAGTCTTACTTTAACAAACAGGTTTCAGTTCAATTTAATTACCTGATTGTCATATTTATCAAACACGTAAATTTCATTATTGAATTGTTCTAATTTTAGAGTATTATAATATTCACTTAAATTACGATCTTTATTTTTTCCCAGAATATCTCCTTTCAAATAAATTTCAGACTCATTTGAATTAGAAATTTTGATTATCCTTGTTCTGTTTTCATCAGTAACATACATATTTCCTGAATCATCAACCACTATATTCTCTGGTTCATTAAAAAAAATTCCGTTATTAGGTGTAATCAAACTTACCGATTTGTCCTTAGAAATTTTTACAATTCTATTATTATATGAATCACAAATAAATAAATTATCCTTTTTGTCAAGCGCCAGTCCATGAGGTGAGTTTAGTTTAAAATCTTTAACATCAAAGTAATTGGAAACATTTCCAGTAGGCGTAATGATATAAATAGTATTTTTTACACTATCAGAAATCAATAGGTTATTATTAGAATCACATACTATGTCGGCTGGTCTTTCCCAATTTATAGTACTTCTTTTATTATCCAGAAAAGTGTTTGTATTACCCTCTAAATCGACTACCCTAATTTTAGTACTTTTCCAATCTCCATCTAAAACAAACAGCCTGCCATTGCTATCAGCTGTAATTGCATTTGGGTATTGAAATTCACAATCTGTGTTTTTTCCATCTTTGGTTCCATATAAACCAGAACCTGTGTAAGTACTTACCACTCCGTTTTTAGAAATTTTACGAATTAAATTATTGCCTTTATCTGCCACAAAAAGATTTCCTTCTTTGTCAAAAACACCATCACAAGGCATTTGATAAGTAACATTATTTGCATTTCCATTTCTATGTGTTCCATCTTTCTCTCCAATTTGTGTCACTTCATTATTTGGAGTTATAGTAATGATATAATTCTGAGAAGGAATTATTATATTGTCCTTTTCATCAATCGTTATTTTAACGTGATGAGCAAAATTTTCGTTATATAGTTTTTCATTGCTAAAGACATTCAACAACTTTCCTTTAGTATCAAATTTGTAAAGCTTTTTTTTAGCACTGTCAAACACAATCACTTCTTGCTTACTGTTGATTGCTATTGATGCAGGCCAGTCGATTACTCCTTTTGGAATAAACTCAGAAACAATATGTTCTTTTTTCACCAACTTAATTTTTCTATTAACCTGATCTGCCACAAAAATATCGCCCTCATCGTTTAAGGCTATATCACTTATTTGATGAAAAAGAGCATTTTCTGTATCGCCAATTTTATCTCCCGACTTATTGTGACCTGCTATGGTTGTAACTAATCCATCAGTTGTTATTTTACGGATTAAATGTCCCGCAGCCACATAAATAACATCTTTTTTATCCATTTTTAAAGAAGAAATTAATGGAAAATAAGCCGTTTCCTTGGCGCTTTCAATTTCTCCATCGGCTGGTCCGTCAATTGTGCCTCTGTACTTTTTTCCTGCAAACATGCTCACATTACCCAACGGATCTATTTTTCTGATTTGATGATAATTTACAGACACATAAACATTCTTTTTGCTGTCTATTGCCATACTTTCGGGATTTTGAAAAGATGCCAATTGATATTTACCATCAATATTTTCGTCCTGCCCATTTCCTGCAAAATTTAAAATTTGATTATCCTTAACTTGTCTAATGCGATTGTTTCTTGTATCAGCTATTAATTGTATATCATTATCAAGTTTTAACACACTGGAAGGATAATTTAGAAAAATGTCATTTTGAGTAATTACGCCAGAAAAGACGATGATTTTGGTTTCCTTTTTGGTGTTGTTTTTATTGATTTCATCCTTCACAGCTATTTTACCTGAAGAACAGCCAGTTATTATAAAAACTAAAAGTGCCCCAATTTTTTTTATTTTGTCCATATGGTTTGATTCTTCATAAATTAATTACAAATAAGCATTGTTCTCTATTTTAGCAACTACATCAAGTAATCAAATATATAGATTTATTCATACAAAAACGGATTGATATTATTTATTTCAAATTCCAAAACCATCAAAACGCCAACGCCGTGCTATGTTTGATTTCGCCCATTACAAAAATACTGTTGGTATTTCCAATATTTTCGATGGTCGATAATTTATTCATTACAAAATCCTGATAACTTTCCATATCCTTCACTAATATTTTCAGCATAAAATCATAATCGCCGGCAATATTATAACATTCTATAATTTCAGGTAGTGCTACGATATCTTTTACAAAATTGCTTCCGACATTTTTGGCATGTTCTTTTAACCGGACATTACAAAAAACGGTCATTCCGCGATTCATTTTTTTCTTATCAAGCAGCGCCACATATTTAGTAATGTAACCATCACGCTCTAATCTTTTTATCCGTTCGTAAACAGGTGTTACGGTTAGAAATAATTTACTGGCGAGGTCTTTTGTATTGATACTGGAGTTTTCCTGAAGGTGTTTCAGAATCAATAAATCGGTTTTATCTAAGTTTTCCATAGTTTTTTTTACGGCTAAAAGTTCATTTCAAAACATTTCAAAATAATTAAATCTTTTAAAATACATTTTTAAAACACATTTTACTGAAATAACTCTCAAATATAAGTTTTAAAAACCAACAATGTAAATTTGTTCAGTAAAAAATACTGAAATAAAAATGAAAACAAATAATTTAGGTTACCCAAGAATTGGCAGCAACAGAGAATTGAAAAAAGCCTCTGAATTGTACTGGGCAGGAAAAATTTCGGCAGACGAACTTATAGATGCCGGAAAAGAAATCCGTCTTAAAAACTGGAAATTACAAGCTGAAGCCGGAGTAGATTTGATTCCGTCAAACGATTTTTCTTTTTACGATCAGGTACTTGATTTGACGTTGACTGTTGGAGCAATCCCTATGCGTTATCACGAATTGGCAAAAACCAATTCATCACTTGATTTGTATTTTGCAATGGCACGCGGATCTCAGAAAAACGGTCAGGATGTTGTAGCAATGGAAATGACAAAATGGTTTGACACCAACTACCATTACATCGTTCCTGAATTCACTAAGAACCAAAAATTTGAATTGTTTTCAGAAAAAATAATCAACGAGTTTAAAGAAGCAAATGCAATCGGAATCAAAACAAAACCTGTTTTAATCGGACCTGTTTCGTATTTATTATTAGGGAAAGAAAAAGAAGAAGGTTTTAACCGAATTGATCTTATCGATAATTTGCTTCCGGTTTACTTCGAAATCCTTGAAAAACTTCAGGCCGAAAACGCCGAATACATTCAGTTGGACGAACCGTTTTTAGCTTTAAATTTAACTGATAAAGAAAGGAATACTTTCACGAAAGTGTACAACGAAATCAACCAACGTTTTCCAAAACTTAAAGTTGTTTTAGCGAATTATTTTGATTGTTTTGGAGAAAATCTTGAAACCGCTTTGGCGCTTCCGGTTGATACTTTTCATTTAGATTTAGTTCGATGTCCTTTACAATTAGATGATATTTTAGAATCCGGAAAACTGGCTTCAAACGTCAACTTGTCTTTGGGAGTTGTTGACGGAAGAAATATCTGGAAAAATGATTTCGTAAAATCGTTAGAGTTAATCCAAAAAGCAACGGCTGTATTGGGAGAAAACAGGGTTTTAGTTGCTCCATCCTGCTCTTTAATTCACAGTCCTTGCGATTTGGACTTAGAAACAAACGATCAGACATTAACTCCGGAAATCAAACAATGGCTGGCTTTCGCAAAGCAAAAAATCAACGAAATTGTATTATTGAAACAATTCGCTTCAAACGAAGTTGACGTGAAATTTTCGGCAGATTACGAAAGAAATGTGGTGGCAAACGAAAACCGTAAAACTTCAAAATTAATTCATAACAATGAAGTAAAAACCCGTGTTGCAAACATTACAGCTTCTGATGACAAACGAAAAAGCACTTTCGATATTCGAAGAAAAAGCCAGATTGAAGCTTTAAACCTGCCTTTATTCCCAACAACAACCATTGGATCTTTTCCTCAAACAGCTGAAGTGAGAAGCTGGAGAGCGAAATTCAAAAAAGGAGAATTAACCACTCAGGAATACAACGCTTTAATCGAAAAAGAGACCGAAGCTACTATTCGTTTTCAGGAAGAAACCGGAATCGATGTTTTGGTTCACGGAGAATTTGAGCGTAACGATATGGTGGAATATTTCGGAGAACAATTGTCCGGATTTACATTTACCAAAAACGGCTGGGTTCAGAGCTACGGAAGCCGATGCGTAAAACCACCGGTGATTTACGGAGACGTTTCGAGACCAAACCCAATGACGGTTAAATGGTCGCAATATGCACAATCTTTAACTCCAAAATGGGTAAAAGGAATGCTTACTGGTCCTGTAACAATCCTGCAATGGTCATTTGTCCGTAACGATCAGCCGCGTTCTGAAACCTGTACTCAGATTGCTTTGGCGATTCGTGATGAAGTGGTCGATTTAGAAAATGCCGGAATCAAAATTATCCAAATCGATGAACCTGCCATTCGAGAAGGCCTGCCATTGCGAAAAGAAGAATGGGCAAATTACCTGGATTGGGCTGTAAAAGCGTTCAGAATTTCAGCTTCGGGCGTAAATGATGATACGCAAATTCACACGCACATGTGTTACAGCGAATTCAACGACATTATCCAGAACATCGCCGATATGGATGCCGATGTAATCACAATTGAATGTTCACGTTCGCAAATGGAATTATTAGATGCCTTTGCAGATTTTAACTATCCAAACGAAATTGGTCCGGGAGTTTACGATATTCACTCGCCAAGGGTTCCGTCAAGCGAAGAAATGGTAAAATTATTAGAGAAAGCCTCGGCGGTAATTCCCGTAGATCAGTTGTGGGTAAATCCGGATTGCGGCCTTAAAACGCGCCATTGGGACGAGACCAAAAAAGCTTTGATCGAAATGGTTGCAGCGGCTCAGGAAATGAGAGCAGCAGTTGAATATCCTGTAAGTTTATAATACTTTTTTAGATAATTTTTGTTTTTTTATGTCAACTGGTGAAGTCGAAAATTCTTGTAGTTATGATTCGTTTCGGCTTCACCTGCGTGACGTATTTTTAATGTTTTTAGAAGCAGAAATCTTTTGTTTTCAAAACACCCCAAGTCCTGCTATCCGCTATATCTTTTGCGGCAAACACTGCCACAAAAGGATACTGCTTCTATCAGGGCTAAACGACAAATTTTAGTTTTCATAAAAACTTTGACTAATAAAAAAGCACCCCAACTGGAGTGCTTTCTGAAATTGAATATAAAACTTAAGATTAGAAGTTTTTAGAAATTCCAATGTTAAAAGTCTGACCGAAGTTGAAGTAGAATTTACTATAATCAGGACCATTATTATCGTAACTTAATGTTTCGTATCCTAAACCTCCAATATTAAAGTTCAAACCAAAACCTTTTTTCATGTTAATAAAAAGAGCCGGAGTTACACCTACGTACATACCGTCTGCTTTATACTTTGAAGTAAGATTTCCATTATCGTATTCTTTAGTTTTTTGATTTTGAAAACCAAGACCGAAATCAGCAAAAGCAGAAAATGTCTGATTCAATGGTACTGAGTAACGTAAAAAAGCTCCTAATTTAAAGTTGTTGTCTTTAATTTCATCTCCTCCGTCAAAATCCTCTTTAGCAGAACCAACAGTAAATTCACCTCCAACAGTCCAGTTGTCATTAAACTGGTAACCAACTCTTGGAGAAAAACTAAATTCATTAGTTCTTTCTTCTCCATTCTGATACTCATATTTCTCAGACGTGTAAGAAATGTTTCCACCTACTAAAATTGTTCCTTTTTGAGCATTTGCAAAACTGCAGATAGCCAATGCAGCCATCACTAAAATTTTTTTCATAATTTGGGTTTATTTTAATTTAGCATTCCTTTAACAATAACGATGCCGTTGTTAACATCAATTTTAATTTCTTTTGAAAGCCAAAATGTAGCAAACAAGACTATTTCTGTTTACTTTTGTAACAAATAAAAAGTCATGTCGATAGAAGTAAACAGCATATCAAAAAGTTACGGAGAGCAAAAAGCTTTAGATGAAATTTCTTTTAAAATTGAGAAAGGAGAAATCGTAGGATTTCTGGGACCAAACGGTGCCGGAAAATCTACTTTAATGAAAATTTTGACCACTTATTTACTTGCCGATAGTGGCTCAGCCCTTGTAAATAGCCATGATGTCATGACAAGCACCAAAGACGTACAGCGTTCAGTCGGGTACTTGCCGGAGCATAATCCACTATATTTAGATTTGTATGTTCGTGAATATTTGGCTTTTAATGCCGATGTTTACAAAGTTCAGAAATCAAGAATCGAAGAAGTAATTCAACTGACAGGACTGACACCGGAAAGCCATAAAAAGATCGGACAATTGTCAAAAGGATACCGCCAGCGTGTGGGATTGGCCAATGCCTTATTACACAATCCCGATGTTTTAATTTTGGATGAACCCACTACAGGACTGGATCCGAATCAGTTAATCGAAATTCGAAATGTAATTAAAAATGTGGGTAAAGATAAAACTGTTTTTTTATCGACTCATATCATGCAGGAAGTCGAAGCTATCTGTGATCGTGTCATCATTATTGACAAAGGAAAAATTGTAGCAGACAAAAAACTTGACAATTTAATTTCGGCAGACAAAGAACAGGTCATCGAAGTTGAATTTGATTATAAAATTGAAGAACAGGCAATTGCTTCAATCCCGCATTTAAAATCATACAAAAACATCCACGATTGTTTATGGGAGCTGACTTTTTTATCAGACAAAGACATGCGTCCTGCTGTTTTTGATTTCGCACACGATAACGGATTAAAAACATTACAGCTTAATCAAAAAAATAAAAATCTGGAAGCTGTATTTAGGGAAATCACTAAATAATATTTTAGATTTAAGATAAAGAAAGCCCGTTTAAACCAAATTTTAAACGGGCTTTCTTTCTTAAAATTTACTTCACAAAATAATTATTATCTTCAAACCAATCTACCAATCGCTGTGGCCAGGTTTTCAGCGAATTTGTTTTGGCTCTTTTTCCTATATTGAAAGCATGTCCGCCTTTAGAGTACAGATGCATTTCTACCGGAACATTTGCTTTTCGGTAACCGTTAAGCAATTCTACTATTGGAGCCGAACAACAGGAATCATCGTTTGCAGCCAATAAAAAAGCCGACGGTGCATCAGGTTTAATTTCTTTTGGAATAAATAATGGCCCTGGGTAAATCAATATCTGAAAGTTGGGTTGTGCATCCATTTTATCAATCGGGTCTGAAGTGTTTTTTAAAACATTATCAGAATTATAAGCAATTATCGCTACCACTTCTCCGCCTGCAGAAAATCCCATTGCACCGATTCGGTTAACATCAATTTTGAATTCAGTAGCTCTGCTTCTTATCAGTCTCATCGCTCTTTCGGCGTCCAGCTTTACATGAGTTTCCAGTTTATATGGGGAATCTTTTGTTCTTGCTAAACGATATTTCAGAACAAAAGCGGTTATACCAATACTGTTTAAAAACTCAGCAGCATCTTTTCCTTCCGAGTTAAAAACCAGATTTTCGTGTCCGCCTCCCGGGCAAATAAGCACCGCTGTTCCGTTTGGTTTCTCCGGAAAATACGCCGTTATCGAAGGATTATGAATATTTCTGACCCACCAGTCCTGAGCCTGCTCCGGTTCATTTTTAAGGTTTTCAAAACCAGGAGCGCCATTTTCCCAAAGCGGAATTTTAAGCTCCTTCTGTTGTGAGAATCCCTGATTACAAAAAATCAAAACAAATAAATACAGGTAAAATTTAATTTTTAATTTCATTCCAATTTATTTAAACTGATTTATAAAGATAAAATATTCAATGTTTCTTTCATTTCATCAATCACAATTTCAATATCATTCTCCGTTGTTCTCCAATTAACAAATGACGCTCTGATTCCTTTTCTGTTTTGGTAAACAGTTGGGGTCATAAATACTTTTCCGGTATCATTCAGTTTAGATAAAAACTGAGCTACTTTTTCCTGATTATGATCGCCTTTTAAAGTAAAACAAACATTATTTAGGTGAATTGGCGCCAGAAGCTCAAAAGATTCATCCTCAATAAGAGTATTCCCAAAATGCAAAGCCAGAGAGACACTGTTTTCGACTATATCCTGAAAACCTTTTTTTCCGTATGCCAATAATGAAAACCAAACCGGCAGAGCTCTTAAACGCCTTGAGTTTTCCGGAACTACATTAAAATAATTAAAATTCTCCAACGGATTACCTAAATAAGGTGCATTTGAGTTTTGAAAAGTTTCAATCTGCAAAGCTGCATGTTGTTCTTTTACAAGATAAAAAGCACTTTCGTATGGCACATTTAGCCACTTATGGCAATCAATTGTAATACTGTCTGCATTTTCCCAGCCTTTTACAAAATGTTTATATTTATCTGAAACAGCAGCAAAACCTCCAAAAGCAGCATCAATATGCCACCAGAAATTATATTGTTCTTTTAGTTTCAAAATGGCTTCAAAATCATCAAAATCAGCTGTATTTACAGTTCCGGCACTTGAAATTAAGACAAAAGGTTTTCCTTCTAAATTTTGAATATTTCTTTCTAAATCTTCCCTATCAATGGCTTCACGATTTCCCTGTATCGTTTTGATTGTTGTATAATTCTGGCTTCCGATTCCTAACATCGAAAGTGATTTTATGGAAGAAGAATGTGGCGTAGCGGTCAAAATATTAATACGTTCAGAAATTCCGTCTTTCGCAAAATCTTTCCCGTATTGTTTTCCAAACCATTGCCTTGCAGTCCCTAAACAGGTAAAATTTGACATGGTTGCTCCTGTCACAAATCCTCCTAAAAATGATTTTGGCAGCTCTAACAATTGTATAAGTAAATGGATTGTTTCAAACTCAATTAATGCAGAATTCCCTCCCTGAGCTGTAACTGCCTGTGTATTTTGATCGTAAACCGAAGCCAGCCAGTCACCTACAACAGAAGCCGGAGTTGACCCTCCGGTTACAAATCCCCAGTACCTTGGGCCTGAAGATGCTACCATGAGAGGCGCAAGTCTGTTATTAAATTCTTCTAAGACTGCCAAAGATCCCAAACCGGTGTGGTTTAACTCACGGTTGGTATCAATCGTTTCTTTTTTTGAAGTTGGAATATTTTCAAGGTTGTTTAAAAACACTATTGCCTGTTGCCTGGCTTTTTCAAGTATATTTTCAAAATTATTTAAATCATGTTGTAAGGCTGAATTCATAATGTCACTTTAACAAGGTTTGACAAATTAAACACTAAAAAACAATTATTACCGTATAAAGAAATGATACGGTTTTTATTTCTCTAAAACAAAAGTGGTAAAAGCCCTGTCAACAAGTTCACCTGTTTTGCTTTTTACTTTTTCTGTATGAGTTTCATTGTAAATAATTTTGAAAGCGGTTTTCTCCATTAATTGCTGCGCTTTTTGGGTACTGTACAGCTCAAACTCAAATTGTGTAAACGGAAGTATTTTCATAAAACTTTCCTCTGCAAAAGTCAGACAGAAATTTCCGTTTGGCTTTAAAACCCTGTAGATTTCTGAAAGCAGTTTTTGAGGATCCTGCCAAAAATAAATGGTATTTACTGTGAATATTTTATTGAAAGATTCATCTTCAAACGGAATGGTATTTCCATCATAAAGCGAAAAGAAAGCCTGTTTTTGAGAAACAAAATTTCGGTTGATCCGGCGTGCTTCCTGAAACATAAGTTCAGACATTTCAAGGCCGTAGTATTTTAGGTTTCCTGCCTGTTCGAAAAGAAATTCAAGATGACCCGCGTTTCCGTGACCCAGTTCAAGAATTTTATTTTCGTTTGATATGTTGAGATTTTGAATGGAATGTCTGGTCATATTGATGTTCGTTTCGTTCATCATGTTGGCCATTTCTATTCCTTTTTCTCCTTTTGGATGTTTTAACTGAGAGGCAATTTCCTGTAATTCTTCTTGTTTCATAATGGTTATTTTAAATTCCAATTAAAAAATTCCAAATTCCAACTTTTTTGTCATTCCGAGGAACGAGGAATCACACTAGAAACTCAGCAAAGTAGATCGCCAATCTTTGTCGACACCCGAGTGAGATTCCTCGTCCCTCGGAATGACAAACATGACGCGAAAAAACTTTGTCAAAGTTTAAAACTTTGACAAAGTTCCTCGCAATGACATTAAAAAACCTGACTCGCGATTTGGCGAATATTTTCAGATTTACCCATCGAATAATAATGCAAAAACGGAACTCCGGCTTCTTTTAATTCTTTTGATTGCTGGATTGCCCACTCGATTCCGACCTGTTTGATTTCTGCGTTGTTTTTGCATTTATCCACTTCGTGAATCAAATCTTCCGGTAAATCGATACGGAAAATCTGAGGCAGAATCTGCATGTGTTTTTGAACTGCAATTGGCTTAATTCCCGGAATAATTGGTACGGTAATGCCCATTTCACGGGCTTTTTCTACGAAGGCAAAATATTTAGCATTATCGAAAAACATTTGTGTAACCACATAATCTGCTCCGGCATCTACTTTTTCTTTTAGTCTTCGCAAATCAGACTGCAAAGAAGGCGACTCTAAATGTTTCTCAGGATAGCCGGCAACACCAATACAAAAATCGGCTCTGTTGTCGATATCCATCACTTCATGAAGATATTTCCCACAGTTTAAATCGTTGATTTGCCTAACCAGGTCAACAGCATAATGATTCCCTCCGTCTTTAGGGACGAATGACTGCTCGTGTTTCATAGCATCACCACGAAGCGCCATTACATTATTGATCCCAAGATAATGACAATCTACCAGCATATATTCAGTTTCTTCCTGTGTAAAGCCACCGCAAAGCAAGTGTGGCACGGTATCCACATTGTATTTATGTTTTATAGAAGCGCAGATTCCAAGCGTTCCCGGACGCATACGTGTAAGTTTTTTATCCAAAAGTCCATTGCCCTTGTCAATATAAATGTACTCTTCGCGAGAAGTGGTCACATCAATAAACGGTGGTTTAAATTCCATTAACGGATCGATATTGTCGTACAATTCCTGAATGCTTTTCCCCTTTTGAGGCGGAATAATTTCAAATGAGAATAATGTTTTTCCTTTGGCGTTTTCTATATGTTCTGTTACTTTCATTTTAAGTCTTAAAGTTGTAAAGTCCAAAGTCGAAAGTCAGTCCTTTCAGACTTTATGACTTTTGACTTTATGACTATTTTTAATCTGCTATATTAGGGTTTAACCATTTCATTGCGTAATCAAGCGGTACATTTCGGCGTTTGGCGTAATCTGTCACCTGATCTTCTTTTATTTTTCCGAGTCCGAAATACCTGCTTTTTGGGTTTCCGAAATAATATCCTGAAACAGATGAAGCCGGCCACATCGCCATGCTTTCTGTTAAGGTTACTCCAATCTGTTTTTCAACATCTAAGAGTTTCCAGATCGTTGGTTTTTCCAGGTGATCCGGACAAGCTGGATAACCCGGAGCCGGACGGATTCCTTTATAATTTTCTTTAATCAATTCTTCGTTGGTCAAAGATTCTTCAGCATCATAACCCCAGAAATCTTTACGTACTCTCTCGTGAAGATATTCTGCGAAAGCCTCAGCAAAACGATCGGCAAGCGCTTTTACCATAATCGAATTGTAATCGTCTAAATTCTTTTCGTATTCCGCTGCCCATTCGTCAACACCAAAACCAGTTGTTACGCAGAAAGCTCCCATATAATCTTCTATTCCGCTTTCTTTTGGCAGAATAAAATCGGCTAAAGCGATGTTTGGAGCACCTTTTGTTTTTTGTGACTGCTGACGAAGCGTTAAGAACCGCCCCCTAACCCCCGAAGGGGGAACTCCAACATTAGACTTTAACTCACTCGTAATATTTTCAATAATTTGATCTAAATCAGTTAAAACTTGCTGATTAGTATATCGAATAACTTTAAACCCTTTTGATTCTAACCAACTTGTTCGTTCTTTATCTTTTCCTATTTGTTCAAGACCATCATGAATAGATCCGTCTACTTCTATAACTAACCTTTTTTCTAAGCATACAAAATCAGCTATATAATCTCCAATAATATGTTGTCTCCGAAATTTAAAGTCTTCTATTCCTTTGTTAGACAAAATATTCCAAAGCATTTTTTCGGCTTCGGTTGGTTGATTTCTCATGTTTTTTGCATGTTCTTTTAAAATTCCATACAAAGCAGGATTTGCAGTTTCCCAAGTTTGTTTCTCTTCAATCTGAGCAACTCCCCCTTCGGGGGTTGGGGGGCCTTCATACAATTCGATATCATCGTCATTTACCTGATTCGCAGGGAAAATTCCGTAAATACCTTTTGCTTTTAATTTTTTCTCTGCTAAAATTACTTTCAACATTGCCTGAGCATCATTGAAAACAGAAGTCGCTTGTTCACCCACAACCTCATCCGTTAAAATTGCAGGATATTTTCCGTACAATTCCCAAGTCTGAAAAAATGGTGTCCAGTCGATATACGGAACCAAAACATCCAATTCTACTTCGATGGTTTGAGCGCCAATTACTTTTGGTTTAACTGGAGTATATTCGCTCCAATCCAGTTGTAATTTATTTTTACGGGCCTCTTCAATCGTCAGGAAGTTTTTATCTCTGGAACGATTTAAGAACGTTTCTCTAAAAGCATCATATTCTGCACGAATATCTGCTGCATATATTTTTCGGTTATGATCCAACAGATTTCCTGCAACCGTTACGGCTCTCGAAGCATCGTTTACGTGAATGACGGTTTCTCTGTACTGAGGTGCAATTTTCACGGCTGTATGGGCGCGCGAAGTTGTTGCCCCGCCAATCATGATCGGGATTTTAATATCTTGTTTGTCCAATTCTTTGGCCAAATACACCATTTCGTCAAGCGAAGGAGTGATTAATCCGCTTAAACCAATAATATCAACTTCGTGTTCGATTGCCGCTGCAATGATTTTCTCTGGAGGAACCATTACACCAAGATCTACAATTTCATAATTATTACAGGCCAAAACAACTGAAACAATGTTTTTTCCAATATCGTGAACGTCACCTTTTACAGTTGCCATCAGGATTTTTCCGTTTCCTTGTTTGTCTCCGGCTTGTTTGCTTGCTTCGATAAACGGCAATAAATAAGCAACTGCTTTTTTCATTACACGTGCCGATTTAACCACCTGAGGCAGGAACATTTTTCCGCTTCCGAATAAATCTCCAACGACATTCATTCCCGTCATCAAATTGATTTCGATAACTTCAATTGGTTTTGTCGCAGCCAAACGTGCTTCTTCAACATCTTCTTCAATAAAAGCATCAATTCCTTTTACCAATGAATGCGTAATACGCTCCTGAACAGTTCCAAAACGCCATTCCTGAACCGTTTTTTCATCGCTTTTTACCTCGCCTTTTACACTTTCAGCAAAATCTAAAAGTCGTTCTGTAGCATCGTCACGTCTGTCCAGAATTACGTCTTCAACGTATTCTAGTAAATCTTTCGGAATATCATCGTAAATCGTCAACATTTCAGGGTTTACGATTCCCATCGTCATTCCGTTTTTAATCGCATGGTATAAGAATACGGAGTGCATCGCTTCACGAACCGTATCGTTTCCTCTAAACGAGAATGAAACGTTACTCACACCGCCGCTGATATGTGCATGAGGCAGGTTCTCACGAACCCATTTTGTCCCTCTAAAAAAGTCCAAAGCGTTTAAGCGATGTTCTTCCATTCCGGTTGCTACCGGGAAAATATTCAAATCGAAAATAATATCCTGCGGAGGGAATCCTACTTTGTTTACCAAAATATCATACGAACGCTGACAAATCTCCACTCTACGATCGTAATTATCCGCCTGACCAACTTCGTCAAAAGCCATGATAATGGCCGCCGCTCCGTAACGTTTGATTAATTTGGCGTGATGAATAAAGTTTTCCTCTCCTTCTTTTAACGAAATCGAGTTTACAACGCTTTTTCCCTGAACTACTTTCAGACCCGCTTCTATAATTTCCCATTTCGAACTGTCGATCATAATCGGCACTCTCGAAATGTCTGGTTCTGCAGCAATTAAATTCAAAAATTTAGTCATTGCAGTAACTCCGTCAAGCATTCCTTCATCCATATTAATATCGATGATCTGCGCTCCTCCTTCTACTTGTTGTCTTGCAATATCAAGTGCCTCGTCATATTTCTCTTCCTTGATTAACCTCAGGAATTTTCTTGAACCTGTTACGTTTGTACGCTCACCAACATTCACAAAAACACTTTCGGGCGTAATAATCAACGGTTCTAATCCTGATAATACAAGGTCTCTTCTTTTTTCAGTCATTTTCTTTAAAGTTGCTAAGCTTCTGAGGTGCTTAGGTTCTAAGTTTTTATTCTCTATTTCTTTTCCTGCAAGGTTTTCAAAACCTCATAGGTATTTATGTTTCTTATTTTGGGCGTGTCCCAAGGGCCGGGCTATTCGTTACAAGTCCTCGACCAATTTCGTTTCACTGCATTGGTCTGTGGGCTTTTCACTTCTATCCCTCACGCAAACCCGGTTTCAAAACAAAATTATTTTTTCTTATTCTAACAATTTATCCAATTGATTCTGAAGCGTTTTTTTATCCGGCAAATACAATTGATATTTACTCAACAAAACTTTATTTGTAATACTATCAGTCGCATATTCAACCAAAATATGATTTTTATGAGCCCCTAAAACAATTCCAATTGGTTCATTATCTCCTTCTGTTGCTTCTTCCTTTTTGAAATAGTTCAGATACAAATTCATCTGACCAATATCCTGATGATCAATTTCGCCTCTTTTCAAATCAACCAAAACGAAACATTTTAATATTCGGTGGTAAAAAAGCAAATCCAGATAAAAATGCTTCCCTCCAATATTCATTCGGTATTGTCTGCCTATAAATGCAAATCCTTTACCCATTTCCATGATGAATTGCTGTAAATTCGAAATAATTTTCTCCTCCAATTCATTTTCCAAATACTGATATTGCTCCGGAATATTCAAAAAATCCAATACAAAAGGATCTTTAATCAAATCCTCGGCATTTTCTACAATATGTCCCTCTTTGGCTAACTTTAAAACGCCTTCTTTATCTTTGCTCAAAGCCAGTCTTTCGAACAAAGAACTTTTCATTTGACGTTTTAGCTCCCGAACACTCCAGCGTTCGTGTTGGCATTGTTTACTGTAAAAACTAATTTCCAATTCAGAGTCGGCTTTTAAAATTTCAAAATAATGACTCCAAGTCAATAAGTGAGACAGTGTCTCACTTATTGGAAACGATAGATAAAACTTACGCATGTATAAAAGATTAGATCGACTGAACCCTTTTCCATGAGCTTGTACCAAATCCTTTGAAAGACGTTCAAACAATTGACTCCCATACTCTGCCTTTTCACTTCCTTTTTGTTCAAACTCTACAATATGCTGTCCAATGTACCAATACGTTTGCACCAAAATAGTATTTACCGATTGCGCCGCCTGCTGCCTGCCTTGTTGCAACAAGCTGCCAATTTTATCGATAAGTTCGCTATAGGGTTGCTTTTCTAAGTTCATTTTTGCTATTCTGTATTTTGCAAAGTTTTATTATTTTGGGCTTTTACAATTCTATTTTGGGCGTGTCCCAAGGGCCGGGCTATCCGTTACAAGTCCTCGACCTATTTCGTTATCACTGCATTGGTCTGCGGGCTTTTCACTTCTATCCCTCACGCAGACTTGATTTCATAAGACGATTTATGCTCTTCTAATTTATTTCCACTTCCATTTCCCTAAATACTCAGATTTTACATCATCATATTCATAATATTTAGTTTTTGTAAAACCCGCTTTTACAAGTGTCATAGAATCGGGTTTTAATTCTCGTAAAATAATAAAATGTCCTTTTTCTGGATTATTTAAATCATATCTTACTTTATAAAACTTATTTACAAGATTATGATCTGCTTTAGCTGCCCCTCCTAAAATCTTTTTATTGTCTACATAAAAGCAATATCTTAAAAAACTCGATTTACCTGACTTTTTAATTCTCAAAGTAAGTCCTATTGTTTCTCCTTTAAATGTTTTTCCATATTCATGATTTCTTTTATCTCTGTATTCTGTAAAAACTATAACTGAAAGAAGGGAAATAAAAAAAGTGACTATGAAATATTTAAGTTTATTATATTGCTTCATTGCAATTTCTATTCAAATGTTGGCGCCACTCTCGGCTTATAATCCTTCGCAACCTCAGCCATTAATCGAATATGATCCGGAGTTGTACCACAACATCCCCCAATAATATTAATCAAATTATCCTCTAAATATTCTTTAATGAAAGCCTGAGTCTGTTCTGGTGTTTCATCGTATTGTCCGAAAGCATTCGGTAACCCTGCATTTGGATGCGCTGAGACGTTAAACTGTGTATGTTGTGCTAATGTTTTCAAATACGGTTTCAATAAATCTGCTCCTAAAGCACAATTGAAACCAACACTCAATAACGGAATATGTGAAACTGAAATTAAAAACGCTTCAACCGTTTGTCCAGAAAGTGTTCTTCCTGAAGCATCGGTAATCGTTCCTGAAACCATGATGGGAATATCCAGATTACGTTCTTCTTTTACTTCTTCGATCGCGAAAAGTGCCGCTTTTGCGTTTAACGTATCAAAGATTGTTTCTACTAAAAGTAAATCGCAGCCTCCGTCCATTAAAGCTTCTGCTTGTTGTTTGTATGCAATTCGCAAATCGTCAAAAGTTACGGCTCTGTAACCCGGATCGTTTACGTCTGGCGACATACTTGCCGTACGGTTTGTCGGTCCGATTGAACCGGCTACGAAACGTGGCTTTTCTGGATTTTTAGCTGTGAATTCATCCGCAACCTGTCTCGCAATTTTTGCTGATTCGTAGTTGAGTTCGTAAACCAGATCTTCCATGAAATAATCGGCCATACCGATTGTTGTTCCGGAGAATGTATTGGTTTCTACGATATCTGCTCCCGCTTCGTAATACGCAGCGTGAACGTCACGAATTGCCTGTGGCTGTGTCAGGGATAATAAATCGTTGTTTCCTTTTAACGGATGCGGGAAATCTTTGAAACGCTCTCCTCTAAAATCTTCTTCTGAGAAATTATAGCGCTGCAACATGGTTCCCATTGCTCCATCTAGGATCAGGATATTTTTTTTTATTGCTTCTTTAATTGTTATTGCCATGGCTTCTTTTTTTAGCTTCTGAGATACTGAGGTTCTAAGATGCTAAGTTTTTATTATGATTGTGAAGTTTAAACCTAGCAGGTTTTAAAAACCTGTTAGGTTCGCTTCGATATTTTTTACATTAATTCCAAAAGTTCACTATTGCCAGCTCATTAGCCCCGATTGAAGTGGAAATCCTTTTGCTTTTTTCTTTAAAAAGCAAAAGATTGCAACGAAAAGCGGGAACTATGACTGCAAAAATGCGCCAATGATTCGCTCGAAATACTGAATCTGTTTCAGCATTATTGTAAGTTTTCAGGAAAAGTTTTTTGAGAAATACGTAATGTATTTTGTGTTATCTATCTTGAATACGTTGCAGTATTAAGTAGAATGTAGCACCTTCTTTATGGCAAAGGGTTGCTAAGGTTTCATTGGGTCTTTCCCTCCGCCTTTCGTGATAACTTTCAATAAAATTAGGAACGGCGCAAAGGTACAAAATAGCCTTTCGACTTGCAAGTTTTTTTTAAGATTCTAAATCGCTAAGGCTCTGAGGTTCTATGCTTAAATTTTCTGAAATAAAAAAAGCTCAAACTAATAGCTGTTTGAGCTTTTGATTTAAATCTTAGTCTATAAGCCGAGTACGGACTTATTTAGTGTCAAAAAGAGATTTTTAAAAACTTCTGTCCCATTTTAGAAATGTATCCATGACTTCCTGATGATCTGTTAATTCATTATCCGTCATTTTCATTTCACTGCCCATTTTTGAATTTTCTTCTGGTAGTTGTTCTTCATTCCAATTGTTCATAATAGATAATTTTAAATACTTTCTTAAAGTTAGCATTTTATATTTGTTATTCAAAATTTATTTTAAAATACAAAGTTACTAAGCTTCTAAGCCACTAAGATTAAGTTAACATCAATAAAAAAGCCCAAACTTAAAAAGTTTGGGCTTTACTATATGAAATCTTAGCCGCTCAGCAACTTAGAAACTCAGACTATACTATTGCTTTTACAACTGCTTTTGGAGCTTCTTTACGAGTTCCGTCAAAACCGTCTACGCCTGAAACTGTGGTGTATTTTAAAACGTATTTTTTACCAGGGTTAACAATTTGATAAGCCGCCTGACACATCAAAGTCGCTTCGTGGAATCCGCAAAGGATTAATTTTAATTTTCCAGGGTATGTGTTTACGTCTCCAATAGCGAAGATTCCTGGAATGTTAGTCTGGTAATCTAATGCATTGTTTACTTTAATTGCATTTTTCTCTATTTCTAATCCCCAGTCAGCGATTGGTCCTAATTTTGGAGTCAATCCGAAAAGTGGAATAAAATAATCGGTTTCTATTTTACGGTGTGCTCCGTTTTCTTCGATATCCAAAGATTCTACATGTTCAGCACCGTTAATTCCAACTACTTCTGCAGGAGTAATTAATTTGATTTTCCCGGCTGATTTTAATTCCTGTACTTTTTCTACAGAGTCTAAAGCTCCTCTGAATTCGTTTCTACGGTGAATCAAAGTTACTTCTGAAGCTACGTTGGCAAGGAAAATACTCCAGTCTAACGCTGAATCTCCACCACCGGCAATAACTACTCTTTTATCTCTGAATTTCTCAGGATTTTTGATGAAGTATTTTACACCTTTGTCTTCATAAAACTCGATATCTTCAATAAGAGGTTTACGAGGCTCGAAACTTCCTAGACCTCCTGCAATGGCAATTACAGGTGCATGGAATTTTTTTCCTTTGTTTGATGTTACGATAAAACTTCCGTCTTCTTGTTTTTCGATAGTTTCTGCACGCTCACCTAAGGTAAACCCTGGTTCAAACTGCTTAATTTGCTCCATTAAACCGTCTACTAAATCTCCAGCCAAAACTTCTGGGAAACCAGGAATATCATAAATAGGTTTTTTTGGATACAATTCTGAAAGCTGTCCTCCAGGCTGAGGCAAAGCATCTAAAATATGGCATTTTAATTTTAACAATCCTGCCTCGAACACGGCAAATAAACCTGTTGGTCCTGCTCCAATTATAAGTATATCTGTTTTAATCATTATGGTGTTGTTTATAATCATTCTTAATAATACAAAGAAACAAATAATTTATTCTAATTTCAATGATTTTTATCATTCATTTCTTTGTGAAATTTTTTACTCTTTATTTTTTAATGAAGCGGTAATTTCGTTCATTCTTTTAACCTTTTCTTCAAAATCCCCTTTTAAAGTTTTTCTGTATTCATTCAGGTTTTCAACCATACTATTGATATCCTCCGGAATTACTTCTTCAAAAAACTCTCTTAGTCTTTTGGCTGTTGTTGGCGACTTTCCGTTTGTTGAAATGGCAATTTTTACATTTCCTTTTGTTACGATTCCGCCTAAATAATAATCACACAAATCTGGGGTATCGGCAATATTGCAAATCAAATAACGCTTTCTTGATAAATCGTAAACTCTTTTATTGACTTCAAGATTATCCGTACAGGCGATAACCATGTGACGTTTTTTTAGCATTTTCTTTTTGAACTTAGCTTCCGTCAGTTTAATAGAAGGATGCTGCTCTGCCAATGCCTTGATTTCTAAATGAAATTCCTTTGCTACTACCTCTACATTTGCATTTGGACTTGACTTTAGCAAGAAAGAAAGCTTTTCCAGACCTACATTTCCTCCGCCCACAATTAATACGTTTAAATTGTGAAGCTTTAAAAATATCGGATATAATTCGTTTTGTTCCATTTTAATTTATTTTCATCCAACCAAAATTAGATGATTTTCATTTTATCGAACTACTTCTTTTGATAAAAATTCTTCGTAAAATCCTTTTAATTTTTGGCTTTCTTTTACAACTTCGCCTAAAACGATAATGGCCGGAGAACCTAATTCTTTTTCTTTTACGATTTCCAAAATCGAATCAACTGTTCCAACGCCTGTTTTTTCTGCTGTTGTTGTTCCGTTTTGAATGATGGCAACCGGCAGATTTCCTTTGTTTTCTTTTTGATACAAATCGATAATCTGAGGCAGTTTATGCATTCCCATCAGAATTACAACTGTTGCAGAAGATTGTGCTGCCAAAGCTACATCTGAAGATAATTGTCTGTCGGATGTTGTTCCGGTAATCGCCCAAAAACTTTCTGAAACACCTCTTTTTGTAATCGAAATTCCCTGATTTGCAGGAACCGCAACTACAGATGAAATTCCCGGAATTACAATCGTTTCAATTCCGAAGCTTTCTGCAAATTCTATTTCTTCGCTTCCTCTTCCAAAAATAAACGGATCGCCTCCTTTTAACCGAACTACATTTCCATACGTCAGCGCATTATCCACAATCAACTGATTAATCTGATCTTGCGTGTAAGCATGGTTTCCTATTCTTTTTCCAACAAAAATTCGAATTGCATTCTTTGGTGCGTAATCCAGATTTTCTTCGTTGGCAAGCGCGTCGTACAAAACCACATTTGCTTCAGCCAGTGCTTTTACAGCTTTTAGCGTAAGTAAATCGGGATCGCCCGGACCCGCACCGACTAAAGTTATTTTTGGTTTTATATTAAGCATCTGCTAATTCCTGAGCTCTGAATGTTTCTATTTTATCAAAGAAAACTACTGCCTGAGCAATGTAATCTTTAGCGAAAGCTTCTGATGGTTCATTTTTATTGATTTGGTAAACCAAGTCTTTAAAAGTTGAATTCAATTCAATTTTATTGCTTTCGATAAAAACGGTATCAAACAAATCAATTATTCCTGCGTGGTGATTCGTTTTTTGGTTTTCAGACAACAACAAAGCTTTTGCTCCGTTTACAAATCCTGCGTAAGCATGATAAATAGCATCTGACCATTTTTTCTCATCGAAAGATTCCTGAGCCAATATTAATTTCTCTTTAGCTTCAAATAATAACGTTGCTACTAAATCGATCACTACACCGGCACATTCTCCAACTCCAACTGCTTTTACGTAATTGTCTGCGTTACCCCAATCTACAAAATCAGCTTCTGTTAGATTCGTTACATCAGATAATGGTTTTAAGATTTCGTAGAAGTATTTCTCTCCTTTTGCATCATAATAGTTTAGGAATTTTTCTCCATTCGCATTAGCATCAAAATCATTTAAGATCGTACGCAAAGCTTCTGGTCCTCTACGGCTTGGAATTTTAATTACCTTATCTGCAAAACGTCCTTCTCCGTTTCCTAATCTTCCTCCACCCAATAAAACCTGTAAAGCCGGAGCAACTAGTTTTCCTGAGTTGATAGACATTCCCTGGAATCCAATTGCTGACATATTGTGTTGTCCGCAGGCATTCATACAACCCGAAATTTTAATTTCGATTTCGCGGTTGTTTAGATACTGAGGGTATTCTGCACTTAAAACTCTTTCTAATTCTTCTGCAATACCGGTACTGCTTGCAATCCCCAAATTACAAGTATCAGTACCCGGACATGCCGTAATATCCCCAACTGAATTATATCCCAGATGAACAAAGTCAAGTTTGGCTAATTCCTGATAAAAGAAAGGAAGATTTTCCTCTTTTACGTGACGTATTACAATATTTTGACGCAATGAAAAACGTAATTCGTTTGCTGCGTAATTTTTAATTAAATCTGCTAATAATCTCGCTTTATCAGTATAAAAATCCCCTAATAAAACTTTGATTCCAATTGCGTAATACCCTGCTTGTTTCTGTGCAATTACATTCGATTTTTTCCAGGCTTCATAAGCTGCTGTATCTTCGATTGTAACTTGCGGAACTTCTAATAACGGTTCTGTAATTGGACCGTCAAAAGCCGTTGTGTCGATTTCGTATGTTTCAAAAGCGATGGCTTTTTTCTCTTTTTCAACCAAATCAAGGAAAGCATCTTTCCCCATTTCTTTGATTAAGAATTTCATACGCGCTTTCATTCTCTTTGCGCGTTCTCCGTATCTGTCGAAAATACGGATGATTCCTTCTGCAGTTGGAATGATTTCGTTAACCGGAATAAACTCCGAAAGTAATTCCGCATGCGCTGGCTGAGATCCTAAACCTCCTCCAAAAACAACTTTAAATCCTTTTTGTCCGTCTTTGATTTTAGGAATAAATCCTAAATCGTGTAAATAACTCAAGGCTGTATCTTCGTCTGAAGAAGAGAACGAAATTTTGAATTTACGTCCCATTTCCTGACAGATTGGATTTCTTAACAAATATTGAAAAAGTCCGTGTGCATAAGGCGTCACATCAAACGGCTCGTTTACATCTACACCTGCTAATTCGCTTCCTGTTATATTTCTAACTGTGTTTCCACAAGCTTCTCTTAATGTAATATCATCTTTAGCCAAATCAGCCCAAAGTTCAGGTGTTCTGTCCAGACTCACATAGTGAATCTGAATATCCTGACGTGTTGTAATGTGCAGACGTCCCGTAGAATATTTGTCTGATACCTCTGTAATTCTTCTCAATTGCTCGCTGGTAACTTTACCATACGGCAATTTGATACGAATCATTTGAACGCCTTCCTGACGCTGACCGTAGATACCACGCGCTAAACGAAGACTACGAAAACGTTCGTCATCAATTTTTCCTCCACGGAATAAGTGAATCTTTTTTTCTAATTCGATAATCTCCTTCTGAACTATCGGATTTTCTATTTCTGTTCTAAAACTTTCCATTTTATTTTAAGCTTTGAGCCTTGGGCTATGAGCTGTGGGCTGTTATCTGTACTATAAACTTATTTTTTTTAGATTTACTCTAAAATTAGGTTTTAACCAATGCACCAGGCTCAAAGCCCATAGCTGAAAGCTTCCTAATTATTTAATGAATCCTACTCCTGCTGTTGTATTGGTTACGGCATCAATTAAAATAAAAGCTCCGTTTGATTTATTTTCATTATAAGAATCAAAATACAAGGGCTTGCTTAATTTGATATTTACTTCTCCAATTTCATTAATTGCCAATTGCGAAGCCGGAGTGGTTCCAGAATAATCTGTAGCAATTGTGTTTTTAACGCTATCAATTTTTGCTAATACCCTATTTGTATTGTGCTGAACATAATATTTAGTTCCGGGAACCAATTTTTTGCTGTCCATCCAACAAATAGTCGTTTCAATATCTTTTTCAATTTTTGGAAGCTCTGATGATTTTACGATCATATCCCCTCTCGTTACATTGATATCATTTTCTAATTCGATTGTAATTGAAGAACCTGCAACAGCCTCATCAAATTGTTTATCGAAAAAATGAATGTTTGTCACTTTTGATTCCGTTAAAGAAGGTAAAACCGTAACAGCATCTCCTACTTTAATAGAGTTTCCGTATAATTTTCCGGCATACCCTCTAAAATCATGGTATTCTTCTGTTTTAGGGCGAATAACCGTCTGAACCGGGAAACGTGCTTTTCCGCTTTCAAAAACATCTGAAGAATGTAATCCTTCTAAATGTTCTAAAATGGTTTGTCCTTTGTACCAAGGCATTCCATCTAATTTATCCACAACATTATCTCCTGTCAAAGCACTTAACGGAATATAACTTACGTTTTGCTCTTTGAAAGTACTTTTTGCATTTAATGCCTGAAAATCAGCTTTGATTTTATTGAAAACTTCTTCTGAATAATCAACTAAATCCATTTTGTTAATCGCAACAATTACCTCTTTTACTCTCAATAAATTATTGATAAAAAAGTGACGGTATGTCTGCTCGATAACGCCTTTTCTGGCATCAATCAAAATAATTGAAACCTGAGAAGTCGAAGCTCCTGTAACCATGTTTCTTGTATATTCTATGTGACCCGGAGTATCGGCAATAATGTAACTCTTCTTTGCAGTCGAAAAATAAATATGAGCAACATCAATAGTAATTCCCTGTTCTCTTTCTGCTACCAATCCGTCAGTTGCCAAAGAAAAATCAAGGTAATCGTATCCTTTTTGTTTACTGCTTTTCTCAATTGCTTCAATTTTATCTGTAGTCAATGATTTTGTATCGTACAATAATCTTCCGATCAAAGTACTTTTTCCGTCATCTACACTTCCTGCTGTTGCTATTTTTAAAACGTCCATTCTGTATTGTTTTGTTTCAGGTTTAAAGTTTCAGGTTTTCTGTTGAAACTAATAATCTGTATATTTTTGTTTTCTTGATTTTCACTTTTAAAATTTCGTCTAGAATTGCATTCATAATTCACAATTCATAACTCATAATTATTAAAAGTATCCTTGTTGTTTTCTTTTCTCCATTGCAGCTTCAGAACGTTTGTCATCGATTCTGGCTCCTCTTTCAGAAATTGTCGATTCTCTAATTTCACCTACTACTTCTGCAATTGTTGCTGCATAAGATTCAACTGCTGCTGTACAGCTCATATCTCCAACGGTTCTGAAACGAACAATTCGCTCCTCGATTTGTTCGTCTTCTTCCTGGTACACAAAAGGAGAATGTGACCAGATTAAACCGTCTCTCAAAAAAACTTTTCTTTTATGTGAAAAATAGATAGATGGAATTTCGATGTGTTCTTTTTCGATATAGCTCCAAACATCTAATTCTGTCCAGTTTGAAATTGGGAAAACACGAACGTTTTGTCCATTTTCAATTTTTCCATTCAAAATATCAAATAACTCAGGTCTTTGATTTTTTTCGTCCCACTGTCCGAAATCATCACGAACAGAGAAAATACGTTCTTTAGCTCTCGCTTTTTCTTCGTCACGACGCGCACCACCAATACATGCATCAAATTTGAATTCTTCAATTGCATCCAAAAGTGTTGTTGTCTGCAAGCTGTTACGGCTTGAATATTTTCCAGTTTCCTCAACCACTTTTCCTTCATCAATAGCATCCTGAACATTACGAACGATCAACTCTAAACCTAATTCTTCTACCAATTTATCTCTGAAAGCAATTGTTTCAGGGAAATTGTGTCCCGTATCAACGTGTAATAGAGGAAACGGAATCTTAGCAGGAAAAAACGCTTTTTGCGCCAAACGTACTAATGTGATAGAATCTTTTCCGCCTGAGAAAAGCAAAACCGGTTTGTCAAACTGAGAAACAACTTCTCTAAAGATGTATATCGCTTCACTTTCTAAAGCATTTGTTTTTAACACTGAACTCATTTTTGATATTTTATTTGATATTTTGTCTGTTTCAAGTTTTTAGGTTTCAAGTTTTACCTCTTCTAAAAATCTCCACTCTTTATTCTATAATCTATATTCTATTCTCTAAAAAATCTTGCCTCTTGCTTCTAAAAAAATCTACTCTTTTTTCGCACTATGCAAACCACATTCTTTATGACTGGACTCCCAATACCATCTTCCTGCTCTGATATCTTCTCCCGGAAAAATAGCTCTCGTACAAGGAGCACAGCCAATGCTTACAAAGCCTTTTTTATGTAATGCATTCTGAGGCACATTGTTCTCCTGCAAATAATCCTCCACTTCCTGTAAGGTCCATTTTAATAGCGGATTGAATTTGATGATATCAAAACCACCGTCATATTCGAACAAACTCAAATCTTGTCTGTTCTCAGATTGTTCGGCTCTTAAACCTGTAATCCAGACTGCATTTCCTGCCAAAGCTTTTCGCAACGGAACCACTTTTCGAATAAAACAGCATTCTTTTCTGTTTTCAACCGAATCGTAGAAGCTGTTTGGTCCTTTTTCTTTCAGTAAATTTTCAACCGATGCCGCTTCAGGAAAAAACACTTCAATTGGTCTTTTGTATTTTTTTAATGTCTTATGAAAAACATCATAAGTTTCCTGAAACAATCTTCCTGTGTCTAAAGTAAACACTGTAATATCTGTGTTACTTTTTGCAATCAAATCTGTAATTACCTGATCTTCCTGTCCGAAAGAGGTAGAGAAAATTACTTTTCCCGGAAATTCTTTTGCTAAAAAAACTAAGGTTTCGTCAAGCGATAAATCTTTAGTTTTCTCTAATAATTCTTGTACAATGCTCGCACTCATAATCTCTCCCTCCTAAAATTATCTTTACAATAATTTAGATAATGTTTTTAAACTCAATAATATAATTAGAACTCCAACTGCCACCATCATTGGTTTTCTTTTAATTTTATTCACCAGATAAGCGGCCAATGGTGCTGAAAGAACACCTCCTAAAATCAACCCGATAATTACCTGCCAGCCGTGTATTCCTCCAAAAAGCATAAAAGTGATTCCACTTGCAAACGAAATCGCAAACTCAGCTGCGTTTACAGAACCAATCGTATATCTCGGATTTCTTCCTCTCCCTAACAATGTTGAAGTTACAATTGGTCCCCAGCCTCCGCCTCCAACAGAATCCATAAAACCTCCAAAAACCGCTAAAGCGCTCAATTTTTTTGTTTTCTTTTTTACGATGCTCTTTTTTAGTGCTTTCCTGATAATAACAACCGCCAAAACAATCATATAAACTGCAATAAATGGCTTAATAAGATCACCATCAATTACATCTGATAATAAATAAGCTCCTGTAATAGAACCTAATACTCCCGGAATCAATAAATGTTTTACCAGTTTTTTATTGATGTTTCCAAACTTATGATGCGATATGGCAGATGCTCCCGTTGTAAACATCTCTGCTACGTGAACTCCAGTACTACTAACAACCGGAGGAACTCCGTAAGCCAGTAAAAATGAGGTCGAAGTCGCTCCATAACCCATTCCCAAAGTACCGTCTACCAATTGTGCAAAAACACCAATAGCAAAAAAAACTAAAAACTCCTGATTAAATCCTCCAATAAATCCCTCCCATGAAAACTCTGCATGATGGTTATATATCAGGGTACTTAGCAAACCTACCAGCAAAACCACCGGTATTCCTATCCATAATTTCTCTTTTACTGTCACAAAAAACTTAGCATTAACACTATTTATTTTTAGTTCTTTCTCCATAATTACTCGGCTTTCTTGCTAAAATCCATTACCCTATCGGGTTAGTAGATTGAAAAGCAAAATTACTACTTATTTCTAAATATCAAAACAATTTTTAAACTTTTTACATTTCTAAACTTCTTAAAATCAAATTTTAAGGATTTTTTAAAATACTAAGAAACAAATTCAATAAATCTAAAACCATATTCAACTGTATTTAAGTTACATACATTTAATTCACTTTTCCGTTTCAAAGATATACTTTTAAATCCTACCATTTCCATAGGATAATTGTAAAATTGTTTCTATTTTTGCGCCAAACTTTTTTTTATGGATTTTCAAATAGGTTTGGTTATAGCAGGTTTGGCTGTAGGTTTTATTGTAGGTCTGACAGGCGTTGGAGGAGGTTCTTTAATGACACCTATTTTATTATATTTTGGAATTCCGCCAACAAAGGCCGTGGGTACCGATTTGCTTTATGCAGCTTTTACCAAAATGGGCGGTGTATTCGTGCATAATAAAAAAAGCAACATAAACTGGTCTATTACCGGATGGCTAACCTTAGGCAGTGTTCCCGCAGCCTTAGTAACTTTATGGATTCTAAATAATATTAAAACAGATATCGAAACTGTTAATCAGGTGATTAAAAAAAGTTTAGGATGGGCATTGCTTTTCACTTCTGTAGCTATTATATTTAAACAAAAGATATTAAAGTTTTCTCAGAAACACGCCGGAGATAAATTTCACAGCGAAAGCACAACTCAAAATATGCTAACCATAGGAATTGGTGTTTTATTGGGTGCAACAGTAACTTTGACTTCTATTGGAGCCGGTGCATTAGGAACGGTTACACTATTTTTTCTTTATCCTTTATTACCAACGCCCCGCTTAGTTGGAACTGAAATCGCACATGCTGTTCCATTAACATTGGTTGCCGGTATCGGACATGCCTCAATGGGAAATATGGATTTTGTATTACTGGGACAATTATTATTAGGATCTCTTCCGGGGATTTTTATAGGAAGTATGCTTAGTGGAAAAGTTCCGGACCAATTTCTTCGAAATGCAATTGCAGTAATGCTTTTCTTGGCAGGATATAAATTAATTTTTTAAAGCAACTTCAAAAAACATAATAAGTCATATAAAAAATGACCATTTATGGATTTGAAATGGTCATTTTTTTATTCATTTATTAATTCAAATTTAATTAAAAAGCTATATCAGCCAAAGAATTACTTTCGAGTATTTTAAGTGTATTATCCCGAACTTCTGTCATCAAACGCCTCGCGGCACAGGTTGATTCATCATCACAGTCATCGCATTTTTCATAAAAGTTATGACTCGCACAAGGTAATAACGCAATTGGCCCTTCCAAAATACGATATACTTTGGCCATACTAATATCTTTTGGTTCTTTTATCAGATAATAACCTCCTCCTTTTCCTTTTTTAGCTCCAAGAAAACCTGAATTTCTTAACAACAGCAAAATACTCTCCAGAAATTTAATCGAAATATGTTCATTTTTGGCAATCTCAGCAATTTGAACAGGTTCATTGTTTTCACGTCTGGCCAGATAAGTCAAAGCTTTAATACCGTATTTTGTTTTCTTTGAAAGCATTTTTTATTTTTAAATTGTAGAATATTTTCCTGATTTATTACATCGAAAATCTTTACATAATTTCCGGAACAAAAATATACTTTTTATACGAGAAAAATAACAGAAAGGAAATTAAATTCTACTAATTTAGTATAGTTTATTTTTTTTACTTTATCTAAGTTGTTCCGATAGTTTATCCCTAACAAAAATATGCTTTTCTGACAAAAAACTACAGCAAATTATTACAAATAATCAATGCATTTTCTTTTTCCAAATACAATTGATGCCCCTGTTTTTCAAAAAAGTGATTTGATATTTTTAAATCTGAAAACCAAACTGAACCCGGTGCTTTCAAATCTTCTTGTCCAAAATACAAATTGATTTTACAATCCGGAATCTTGTTTTCAAAACGTAATCTCGTTGATGAAACCGCTATTAAATGAGAAACTTTTAAACCTTTTAGAGCAGCTTTCCATGCAATTGTGCCTCCAATACTAAAACCTAAAATGGTAACTTTCTCTTTTTCAAGTTTCAATAAACTCTCAACTGCTTTTTCAATTCCTCCATTTAGAAATTGATTGTGAATATCTGATTCGGTAACACGTTCTAAACTGATATTCGCCAATTCCCGAACATCATAATACTGAATATCAAATTTAGATTGTAATATTTCAGCATATAATTGTACCCATTCCGGATTCTTGCCTCCAAATAAATCAGACAAAATGAGTAATCTTGGTTTCATTATATAGAAAAGTTCTTTTATTATTCTTGCTCTGGAATACCTATTAGCTTAAATTCGTAAAACATTTTCTTTTCTTCCTGTAAAGCTTTTTTATCCACTACATAAGTATCTGACAAAGAATCATGCCAGCCTCTTGAACCTCCTAAAAAAGTTAAAGCGTCAAATGGTATACATCGACAAAAACTTCTTTTTACGATTACTTTAAAATTTGGCTTTTCTCCGTTTTCATCGACAACAATGGTTCCTGTTGCTAATTTACCTAAAGATATTCCGAAAAAACCCTCGACAAAAATATAATAAATTAGAGTCAATACTATTCCAATCATAATCCATGCAAATTGTCCTAAATTATAAATCCAGAATCCAAATCCTGTAATTCCAAATGAATCTAAAACGTCTGCAATAACCACCAAAAAAAGTCCGAATACATAACCAAAACCATAATTAAAAGCATAATCTATCAAATAATTTACAAAGCGTTTTCCGCCTGAAGCTAACAATGCATCATCAAGAATATAAGTCGAATCATTCATGTAAAAAGTTTATTTTAAATTAATTTTTTTGGCTATGACTTAAAACAAAAATATACTTTTTGCATTAACAATTATTAAAAAAACAACGATTTTTAACCGTAATAAGTTTACAGTTAAAAATCGTCATCAATTTTAATTTTTTAATATAAGATTTAAGAAAGCGCCTGATCTAAATCAGCAATAATATCTTGTACCGTTTCCAAACCTACAGAAACACGTACTAAGCCTTCTGTAATTCCAACTGCTAATTTTTCTTCAACGGACAATTTACTGTGAGTTGTTGACGCAGGATGTGTTACAATAGTTTTGACATCTCCAATATTAGCCGAAAGTGAACATAATTTTATTTTGTCCAGAAATTTACGTCCTGCTTCAAGACCGCCTTTAATTTCAATCGCAATAATATTGCCGCCTAAAAGCATTTGCTTTTTGGCGATTTCATACTTCGGGTGTGATTTTAAGAAAGGATATTTCACACTGTTTACATTTGGATGGCTTTCTAAAAACTCGGCAACTTTTAACGCATTTTCGCAATGTCTGTCCACACGAACAGCCAAAGTCTCTAAACTCTTTGACAATACCCATGCATTAAATGGTGACATAGCAGGACCTGTATTTCTTGAAAACAAGTATATTTTGCGAATTAATTCTGCATCACCAACAGCAACGCCTCCCAAAACACGTCCCTGACCATCCATTAATTTTGTAGCAGAATGCACTACTATATGTGCTCCGTATTTAATTGGCTGCTGAATGTATGGTGTTGCAAAACAGTTATCAATAATCAAAATCAGATTGTGCTTTTTGGCTATTTGACCCAATAACTCTAAATCAATTACATCTACACCAGGATTTGTAGGTGTTTCTGCGTATAAAATTTTAGTATTTGGTTTGATAAAACTTTCGATCGTTTCCGGTTTGTTGATATCAAAATAGGTCGTTTCAATATTCCATTTTGGAAAATAAGTCATAAACAAAGCATGTGTAGACCCAAAAACGCTTCCCGCAGAAACAATATGATCACCAGATTCCAATAAAGCAGCAAAAGTAGAATAAATTGCAGCCATTCCGGTTGCAAAGGCATATCCGGCCTCAGCACCTTCCATAGTACAAACTTTGTCTACAAACTCTGTGGTGTTCGGGTTGCTGAAACGGGAATAAATATTACGTACTTTTTCTTCCGTAAAAGAAGCTCTCATGTCCTCTGCATCTTCAAATACAAAACTTGAAGATAAATATAAAGGTGTAGAATGTTCCTGAAATTGTGACTTTTCTAAATGTGTTCTGATAGCTTGTGTTTCAAAACCAAATTCTTGTTCGTTCATTTTGTTTGTTTTTCTTGTTTCAAGTTTTAAGCTTCAAGTTTTTTGCAATCGGCAATAACCAGCACTTAAAACTCAAACTGTTTAGAGTTGAAATTCAATGTTTATTTTGAATTATCTCATTCTCTAATTGACTAATTTTCTAATTATTTTATTTTTCTAATTCTACTCCGTTCAAAACGACTTTATAATGTATCGTTGCAGTTGGCTCAACTGTTTTAGAAACCGAGCAATATTTTTCGAAAGACAATTGTGCTGCTTTAGCTGCTTTGTCTTCTTTTATATTTCCCTCCAAAGAAAAAACCACGTAAATATCTTTAAATGGTTTGGCTTCTCCTACCTGTACACGCTCGCCTTCAACCTCAGCTTTGAAAGAAGTAATTTCCTGACGTTGTTTTTTTAGAATCGAAATCATATCAATTCCGCTGCAGCCTGCTACTCCCATCAATACTAATTCCATTGGGCTTGGTCCCATGTCGTTTCCTCCAAACTCAGGACGTGCATCAACATTTACAATATGTCCACGCTCGTTTTTTAATTGAAAATGGAAGTTTTCGTTTACTCTGTCTAATGTTATTTTCATTGTGTGTTGTTTTTTTGTTTTTATTTTTTGTCATTACGAGGAACGAAGCAAGCCCACTAACAATTACACAAAGCTTGATTTTGCAAATGTGATTGCTTCGTTCCTCGCAATGACAAACTATACTATCCTTTATCCGACAATCTCAAAATATCTCCAAAAACACCTCTCGCAGTTACAGCAGAACCTGCACCGGCTCCCTGAATTACAATTGGTCGGTCTCCATAAGATTCCGTGTAAATTTCGAAGAAAGAATCAGAACCTTTTAATCCGCCAAGAGCTGTATCTGATGGTACTGAAACTAATTTCACTTCAAGATTTCCTTTGTCATTCTGCAAATCTCCTGACAATTCACCTATGTATCGTAACACGTGATTTGGCTTTTGATCTGCTTTTATTTTGTCGTAAATCGGGTCGAATTCTTTTAATTTCGTTAAGAAATCGGCAACATTTCCTTCGCGTAAATGTTCCGGAATTAAATTCTGAATAGAGATTTCTTCAAATTCATTTTGCAAATCTAATTCCCTTGCTAAAATCAATAATTTTCTTCCCACATCATTTCCGCATAAATCTTCACGCGGATCTGGTTCCGTATAACCATTATCAATTGCTTCCTGTAAAATTTCACTAAACGGAACATCTTTAGCAGAGAAATTATTGAACAAATAACTCAGGGTGCCAGAGAAAACGCCTTTTATTTTAGTGATATTTTCACCTGAAAGGTGTAATAATTTTATGGTATCAATTAATGGCAAACCTGCACCAACATTGGTTTCGTACAAATAATTCTTTTGATTTTCAGCCAGCACTTTTCTTAGTTCTTTATAAAAACCATAACTCAGTGTATTGGCAACTTTATTCGAAGAAATCAAATCGAAACTGCTTTCTGCAAGTTTAATATAGTTCTCCACGAATGCAGCGCTTGCCGTATTGTCAATCGCAATTAAATTTTCTAAATGGTATTTATCTGCATAATCAATAATATCCTGAATGGTGTAATCAAGTCCTTTGTGCTGAATTTCATTTTTCCAGTCAGCAGTCACACCATTTTTATTTAAAATCAGTTTTTTAGAATTCGCAATGGCAAAAACGTTCAGCTTAATATCTTTGCGCTTTTCAATCGCTGAAGCTGACTCCAAAATTTGATTGATTAAAGTTCCACCCACTAATCCGTGACCAAAAACAGCGATATTGATTTTCTTGGAAACCCCAAAAATCTCTCCGTGAATTACGTTTAAGGCCTTATTGAGTTCCGATTTTTTAACCACTAAACTCACGTTTTTACCCGTAACAGTGTTGTTAAACAATATCGGAACAATTTTATTTTTGATTAAAGCAGTGTATGGTTTATGAAAAGTGCTCAAATCCTGACCAATAATCGAAATAACCGAAACATTGTCTGTTACCGTAATTTGGTTTACATCTTTAGAATAAAAGTCATTTTCGAATTCTTTCTCAAGCTCAACCATTGCCGTAGTTGCTTTATCTGTTGCGACAACAAGACCAATTCCTCTTTCTGAAGAACCCTGCGAAATAATACTTACACTGATATTGTGATCTCCCATTACCTTGAATATTCGGGCATCAACTCCTGCTTTTCCTAGTAATCCGCGTCCTTCAAGATTCAAAAGAGAAACATTTTCAAGAACCGAAAGCGTTTTGATTCCTTCTTTAGTCGAATCTGAAGTGATTAATGTGCCTCGATTTTCATGATTAAAAGTGTTTAAAATTCGAAGCGGAATATTTTTTTCCAACAAAGGAATAATTGTTTTGGCATGCAAAATCGTTGCTCCGAAATTAGCTAATTCATTCGCTTCATTGAATGATAAGAATTCGATTTTTTTAGCATCTTCCACTAAATCAGGATTTGCAGTGTAAATTCCGTCAACGTGGGTGAAATTTTGTAACTCTTCTGCATTTAGATAGTTGGCAATTAACGAAGCGGTATAATTACTGCCGTTTCTTCCTAAAGTTGTGGTGTCATTATTGTTATTTGAACCAATAAAACCAGTTATAACATTAACCGTTGAACCATTATGTTCTTTAAAATAATTGACCACATTTTTCTTAGAAAGCTGTTCCAAAGGTTGTGCATCTCCAAATTTAGAATCCGTTTTCAGCAAATCTCTAGTATCTGTAAAATTGGCCGGAATTCCTTTTTCAATCAAAATAGCCGTTAATAATTTTGCCGAAAGCAATTCACCTTTAGACAAAATCTGATCTTTGATTTTATTGCTGTAATCGCCAATCAGGCTTACCCCTTCGTAAAGTTTGTCCAGAATAGTAAACTCTTCAGACAAATCAACCTGAGGATAATCTGAAACCTGATAGGTTTTGAAATTCTCTAATAATCGTTTGTAATCACCGTTTTTAGCAGCAATTTTTAAAATATATTCTAATTCATCTGTAGCATTTCCTCTTGCAGAAACTACTACCGCAATTTTTTCGCCCTGATTTACTTTCTCGGCAATGATAGAGACTACTTTATTAAGTCCTTCTCCGTTTGATAATGATTTACCACCAAATTTTAATATTTTCATTGTATCTTTTTATTATTTCTGCTAAAAAATAGCAGCAAGTAAATTATCTAATTGTTTGTACTCGATTAAAAAAGCGTCATGTCCGTGTACCGAATTTATTTCGCTGTAAAAAACATTGTCTTTAAACTTTTTTAAATCCTGAAACGTTTCACGATTTTCTTTAGGTGTAAAAAACAAATCCGAATCGATTCCGATAATATGAATGTCCGCTTTTGTTTGTAACATTAAAGTTTTAAAATCTTCCCTGTTTCGGGTAATATCTATTGTTTTGAGTAGTTGGTTCATTAGTTTATATGAAGCCAGCTGATATCTTTTTTGTAATTTATCCCCGTGGTGCGCCAGCCAGCTTTCTATATTAAAAACAGAAAGATTTTCATTTACAGTACGCTGAAATTTCTCTTTAAATGATTCGGGAGAGCGATAACATAACATGGCATGTATTCTGGCATCTTCAATTGGTTTTGCCGAATTTTTCAGGATTTGTTCCTGTAAAAAACAGTTGGCAATCATCCAGTCAGTCGATTTCCAGTCGGTTGCAATAGGAATTAAATGTTTGGTTATGTTTGGTGACAATGCCAGCATTTCCCAGGCAATTCCTCCTCCTACTGAACCTCCAATTATCGCATAAAGCTGATCAATCTTTAAAGTTTCGATTCCCTTCAAAAAAATTCGGGCCACATCTCTTGCCGTAAAATCCTGATAATTTTCGATACTAAAAGAATCGTTTCCGTTACCCGGAACATTAAATGCTAAAACGGAATATTTATTCGTGTCAATTGTTTTTCCCTCACCAATCAAATCATTCCACCAGCCATTTTCTCCGGTAACCTGTGCATTTCCAGTTAAAGCATGATTTACCAAAACAACAGGAGCACTGTGTAATGGTAGACCAAAAAGTGCAAAACTTAAGGGCAATGATTGATATAAAGCACCACTTTCGGTAGTGAAATTTTGTAATATGATAGGGTTTGGTATACTTTCCAATTTCAAATCTTTTATTTTTTTGATTTGTATATGGAAATATTAGAAAGAAAGTCTGGAACGACTGGGAAAACTCTTTTTGTTATCTTTCCACATTGGGTGTGGTAGAATGCAGCACCTTCTTCGCTTTACCGAAGGGTTGCTAAGGATTCATCGGGTCTAATCCCTCGTCCTTTCTTTATAACATTTCAATACGTTTCTGAACTTAAAGGTGCAAATTAACTACTAATTTCTTAAACAAACAAATTTATCTGAAGAGATTCTTTCGTTTATTAACTATATCACAAACAAAAACTATTTTACGCAAAAAATTACCGAACAAAATTGCCCAGTAAAATTATGCAGGTAATTACCTATTTGAAAAACCCTTTAATTTAGATAAAAAGCGTTTCATTTTCTTTTGAATACATCAAAAACAATAAAGATTTCGGATCTTTTTTTTCGGTTTTTATATCCGTTTCAGTGATTCCGAATCTTGGATGAGTCAATTCGTTTTTTGGCAAATTGTTAGTTCTGCGCCTTATGTTTTTCAATGTAGTCAATGTTTTTGCTAAGTAGTTTAAAGTGCTCATGATATTAAGTTTTAGTCTGTTTATTTATTTTTCTTTATTATTCTTTACTATTTTGTTAAGTCGGCTGACGAAATAAAAAAACCCTTTTGGATTTAGATACCAAAAGGGTCAAGTCGTTTTAACTTATTATACTTTTGGAATCAACAGACGCATACGCCAATAGATGCGACATTGAACATCTTGTTCATCTGAAGGGACTTATTCATCTGTGATTTATTTGTTATTTTAAAAAATTCTGACATTTGTTGTATAAATTTAAAAAGCCTCCCAAAATATTTCGGGAGGCTTTTTGCTATAATGATATTGTTCTTACAATTTTAAGCAATAGACAACCCAACGGTTTCTTCTTTCGAAAGGACGCAAAACATTTGGTATTGATTAAACATATTTTAGTAGCTTTTGGGTGTAACAAATATGCAACCTTTTTTTTTATTTACCAAATATAAACCCACAAAATCAGCATAAAAAGAAATAAAAAATGCCAATTATCATTAAAAAACATCTTACAAAAATTACAACGTTTGAAAAATAAGTTAAAACTTACGATTTTAGGCGCTGATAAATTTCACACTTAACTCAAATCAGTATTTCAAAGAACTTATATAGATAAACCACCTTTTTATATCTATTAAATCGAAAAGTTTAATTCAAAAAAAAATTACCCTTAGCAAATTCTCATTTTACCAAAGGCAATTTTTCAAACAAAAAACAAAAAAATTTAATTTTTATCAAAGACTGTCTGGTGTGATTTTGCAACACTTTCAAAAACATTTTTTAAATCGTCTATCAAATCTTCGATGTCCTCTATTCCTACAGAAAGACGGATTAAATCTTTTGAAACACCTGTCTCCAGTTGCTCTTCATCTGTAAGCTGTTGGTGTGTTGTACTGGCCGGATGAATAATAAGTGATTTTGTATCTCCAATATTAGCAAGAAGCGAAAACAGTTTCGTTTCATCAACTACCTTTTTAGCCGCTTCATAACCTCCCTGAAGCCCGAAAGTAATCACACCACTTTGACCTTCTGGCAGATATTCTTTAGCCAAGTCATAAAATTTACTGGATTTCAGTCCGGGGTAATTTACCCATATTACCTGATCTTGCTTTTCAAGCCATTCAGCAAGAGCTAAAGCATTTTCGCTATGTTTTTTTATTCGGATTGGCAAAGTCTCCAGTCCCTGAATGATCTGAAAAGCATTAAACGGACTCAAAGCAGCACCGAAGTCACGTAAACCTTCAATTCTTGCTTTTGCAATAAAGGCAGCGTTTCCAAGAGCTTCGTGATATACCAGTCCGTGATATCCGGCAGAAGGCTCTGTAAATTCAGGAAATTTTCCGTTAGCCCAGTCAAAAGTTCCGGCATCAATAATAACACCTCCTAATGAAGTCCCGTTTCCTGAAATATATTTAGTTAACGAATGAATTACAATATTGGCTCCATACTCAATTGGTTTCAATAAATAAGGAGTTGCCACTGTATTATCTACAATAAAAGGAACTTTGAATTTTTTTGCTTCTTCTGAAATTGCTTTCAGATCTAAAATATCAAGTTTTGGATTGCCTAAAGATTCCACAAAAAAAGCTCTGGTATGCTCTTTGGCCGCTTTGGTGAAATTTACGGGATCAGAAGGATCAACAAAAGTGGTTGTTATCCCCAATCTTGGCAAGGTGACTTTTAACAAATTATATGTCCCTCCATACAGACTGTTCGAAGCCACAATATGATCACCCGCTTTTAACAAAGTAAGCAAAGCTGTAGCAATAGCCGATGTTCCGGAAGCGGTAACTACTGCTCCTATTCCGCCTTCAAGAGCTGCAAGCCGCTGCTCCAGAATATCATTGGTCGGATTATTCAACCTTGTATAAATAAACCCTGGTTCGGCTAAACCAAATAAATTGGCTGCATGGTCAGAATTATTAAAAACATACGATGTTGTCTGATAAATTGGTACGGCTCTGGTTCCTGAATTTTTACTTACGTCGTGTCCAGCATGTAGTGCATTAGTTGCAAATTTTTGTGTACTCATGATTTCTTAATTTTAAAGTATTAATACTATTCTTGTTTTTTTATTATTTATGAAAATGAATTATTAAATAAAAAGATTTCCGTTTTCAGCAGAATACATAAGTGTCAACAACGAATGTTTTTCATCAGAATATAATCTGCCTTTTAGTAAATTAAAGTTTGATTTTTGATTTTGAACAATCCCAAAAATATTTTTAGGATAAATTGCTTTTAAGATTCTATATATGGTTTTCATGATTTTTAATTTTAATTAATGAAATAAAAAAAGCCCTTTCGGATGGCTACCAAAAGGGCTTATAGTTAGGAACTATAACAAAGATTTTATCTTTCACTTTCGGCAACAGTAAATCGGGATACACATTGGCATCTTACAACACATCATCATTTTATTTACTACTCTGGTATTCATTTTTTTTTACTTTTTAAATCATATTAAGTAATCCAAGCTTCGTATAAAAACTTATTACCCTTCATAAACTTATATGGTCAATCTTTTGTTTGATTATACTCAAAAAAAAACCTCTGCAATTGCAGAGGTTTTATTGTTATTTTAGTTTTAATTCTAAACAATAGTGAACTCTGCGGAAGTTTCCGACATCATGCAACACATATTTTTAGTAATTAAATTCATTTTGTTTTTCTTTTGTTTGGCAAATTTGAGAACTTTTTTTCAAACCACCAAACAAAAAGCAAATTAATTTCTATTACCCTATCAATTTAGTATGATAATGTTAAATTTCTCTTCAAAAAATAAAAAAAAGTGAACTTTAATTTGCAAATCAAAATGGTTTCATACCTTTGCACGCGAATACAGAGGAAAAATTTGAACTGATTGCAACCTCTTCATAATGAAATGATTTGTTATGAATGCTGAAAGATTCATTTCAGTAGTAAAAAATGCTAAAGCAGAAACTCTTCTTTAGCCCTTTTTAGCAATTTTTCCCGCTCAATTTTAAATTAATACATTATTATTACATTATTATGGCTTATTTATTTACGTCAGAATCTGTTAGTGAAGGGCATCCAGACAAAGTTGCAGATCAAATTTCGGATGCATTAATTGACAACTTTTTGGCATTTGACGCTGACTCAAAAGTAGCTTGCGAAACTTTAGTAACAACTGGTCAGGTTATTTTAGCAGGTGAAGTAAAATCGAATACTTATCTTGATGTACAGCAAATTGCACGTGAGGTAATCCGTAAAATTGGATATACTAAAAGTGAATATATGTTTGAAGCGAATTCTTGTGGAATTCTTTCAGCAATTCACGAACAGTCAGCAGATATTAACCAGGGTGTTGACAGAGCTAAGCCAGAAGAGCAAGGTGCTGGTGACCAGGGAATGATGTTTGGTTACGCTACAAACGAAACTGAAAACTACATGCCTCTTGCATTAGATTTATCTCATAAATTATTACAAGAGTTAGCAATTTTAAGACGTGAAAACAAAGAAATCACGTATTTACGTCCGGATGCTAAATCTCAGGTAACTTTAGAATACAGCGACGATAACAAACCAACTCGTATCGATGCAATTGTAATCTCAACTCAACACGATGATTTTGATGAAGAAGCAGCAATGTTGGCTAAAATCAAAAAAGATATCATCGAAATTTTGATTCCAAGAATTATCGCTAAAAACCCAGAGCACGCTCACTTATTTAATGATAAAATCAACTACCACATTAACCCAACAGGAAAATTCGTTATTGGAGGACCTCACGGAGATACTGGTTTAACAGGAAGAAAAATCATTGTTGATACTTACGGTGGAAAAGGTGCTCACGGTGGTGGTGCATTCTCTGGAAAAGATCCAAGTAAAGTTGATAGAAGTGCTGCTTATGCAACTCGTCATATCGCTAAAAACTTAGTTGCTGCTGGTGTTGCTGACGAAATCTTAGTTCAGGTTTCTTACGCAATTGGAGTTGCTGAACCAATGGGAATTTTCATTGAAACTTACGGAACTTCTAAAGTAAACTTAACAAACGGTGAAATCGCTAAAAAAGTAGAAGCTATCTTTGATATGCGTCCTTACTTTATCGAACAACGTTTGAAATTAAGAAACCCAATCTATAGCGAAACTGCTGCTTACGGACACATGGGACGTAAACCGGAAACTGTAACTAAAACTTTCTCTGCTCCAGGCGGAAACGAAAAAACAGTTACTGTTGAATTGTTTACATGGGAAAAACTTGATTTTGTCGATCAGGTAAAAACTGCTTTTGGACTTTAATTTAGAATATTAGACTAACTTAGATTGTTAGATTTTTGACAACTACTTTATTCTTAAACATACAAAAACCCGATTTCAACAAGAAATCGGGTTTTTTATTTTTTATCAAATAGCCTTTTATCTTTCCAATTTTACATTTGGTAATGTTTTAGGACGATTTAAATCGTTTGACAATATCCAACCAGTGCGGTACATCCATTCTGTCATTTTGCGCAGTTTTACGTAATCAATATTTTCTGATTCGTCCATTGGCGTATGGTATTCGCTATGTAAAACACTTGTAAAAAAGACCGCAGGAATTCCTTTGCGCGCATAAGGCAAATGATCGGAACGGAAGTAAAAATACTCCGGATGTTCCGGTCTGTCCCAAAGTTTATCCAGATCAAATTTTGGTCCTTCATCATTGGCTTTTTTTGCAATTGCTACTAAATCTGATGAATTTTCATGAGGAGAACTTGAGCCTAATAATGCCGCCTGATTGACATTGTTTCTTCCGATCATATCTCCGTTTAATACTGCGATAATGTCTTTTTCAGGAACGGTTGGATGCGATGCATACCAGCTTGAACCTAACAATCCTCTTTCTTCTGAACCATGAAAAACAAATAAAGCAGTTCTTTTTCCCGGTTGTTTTTTATAAGCCCTGGCAATTGCCAGCATTGCCACACAGGTACTTGCATTATCATCGGCACCGTTATAAATGGAATCCTGACCGTATTTTTGTCTCACACCATCATGATCCTGATGTCCGCTGAAAAGCACATATTCATTTTTTAGCTTCGCATCTGTTCCTTCAATTTTTCCAACCACATTTACAGATGGATATTTATAGGTTTCAGAAACTACTTCTGTCGACAATAGATCTTTTGTATTTTTCAAATATTCTAACTGATCCTTGTGCAGCCAAAACGCAGGCATTCTAGGAGGTACCGGTATTTTATCCCTAAAACCCTCAATCCCGTAAACGCCTCTTGTCATTTGCGGTTCTACTTGTGACCAGCTCTGCTCTCCTAAATCATCCGCTACGAGTATTAGTGCCGCAGCTCCTTTTGAAAGCAATAAATCGTAATATTTTTGTTTTACCAGACCCGGATAACGTCTGTCAAAAAGAGAAATTTCATCTGAAATACCTTCTTTCGAAGCCAAAATTACAACTGCTTTTCCTTTAACATCTGTTTTTTCTATTTCTGCCTTAGTCGCTGTTCCCAAATATAGCAAAGGAGCTTCTACCTTAATATTAGTTGTTTCAGCTACTAAAACCTCACTCCATAATTTATAGGTTTTCTGACCAATTTTAAACTTTGTGTTTGCCGTAACCTGATGCCTGTATAAATCAAAAAACTGAAAATAAGTTCCGTCATCACCCGCAGGTGCCATTCCAGCCTCTTTAGCTTTGTTGGCAAGCCACATTGACACTTTCAGTTCATCTAAAGTTCCTGCTTCACGGCCGTTAAAATGATCACCGGCCATTTGGTACATATCGGTTCTAAGATCTTTATCTGTAATAGCCGAAACTAATGGTTTTTTAACTGCCTGAGAAAACATCACACTGCCGGAAGCAATTAAAAGCAAGATTAATTTGTTTTTCATATTCCTTAATTTAATATCCCAAACTTAGTGATTTAGAAACGAAAAACACCTTTAGAAGCTAAATACTGCTAAAAATGTAACAATCAAAGCAGAGCTAACATTTCATCCAGATGATAAAAATCAAAAAATAAGACACAAAAAAAGCCTCTAAAAATTACCATTCAAAGACCTTTATTCGAAAGAACTTCGACTCCGCCTGACACTTATTTTCCTGTGTTTTATAAATTATATTTCATAGAAAAAATGATGTATCTCGGCTGGACTGTATATTGAGAAACCCGTGTAGAAAACTGCGAGAAACTGTCATCATTAAGATATCTGGTGTTTAGCAAATTGGTTGCTGCTACTTTATATTCCCATTTGCTATCCTTCTTTTGATAAATTAAACTCGCGCTCAAAAAATCATATTCGTTATCAACAGATTTATCTCCGTTGTAATAATGATAGAATTCATATTCTGACACAAAAGAAAAACTGTTTAAAAAATAGTAATCTAATTTTACAAAAGGTTTATCTGTATAAAAAGTAGAGCCACTGTATTTATTAACAAGGAGATTGTATCCGAATTCAATGTTCGGAAGATTTTTATAATTTGTTGAAGCTCTCACTGTATAACTCTGAATAAAACTTTCTGTTGTTGTAAAATCACCATTTTGTTTATTATTAAACTTTGACCAGTTTAAACTTGCATTGACTGAGGCCTTGTAATTTTTTAAAAACGAACGTCCATAAGCTCCCATTCCGGAGAAAGTTTCATCGGCTAAATTAGAGTTATAAGGAACTGAAAATTGGTTAATTCCATCAAACTTAGCTTCAGTTTTAATCGCATCAACTTTTCTTGTGTAAGTAGCATTAGCAAAAATATTTTCGAAATTGAACATATTATATTTAAAATAACGAAGTGAATGCACTTGTGAAGTTGCATTTTCCAGAGTGCGATTTCCACGAAACAAATTGCTGTAATTAGACAAAACATATCCCTCTGCTAATTGATTAATATCCGTAAAATCATTGGTCAAAGAAAAATTATAGGTTAATGTTTCTGATTTTTTGATTTGATATAACGCAAAGAAATCCGGCAGCACTTTTACAAAACTCTGAGAATAATCAGAGCCCAGTTGTCCGTTTGTCATTTGGTAAGTATGCAGACTTACGCCAGGCGTCAAAGTAAATTTTCCTGTTAGGATTTTATAATGAAACCCTAAAAAGGCATCATTAAATCTGTAATCTACATCATTATTATTTTCAGTGTTATTCAAATCATTTCTTTCGCCGTTATCCAATATTTGAAAAATGTGAGAATTAAAATTTTGATAGGAATACGTATTTCCTAAAGTAATATTGATATTGCTTTTTGGTGTTACCATATAATAATAATCCAGTTTGGCATCCAGTTTATTAGTTTTTACAAAACGGTTCTGATTGTAATCATTTCGCGTTTGTTCAACATATCCCGACAAAGGGAAAGGAAGTGACTGCAGATTGGCATTATAAAAAGGATTTTCATCCTGATATAAATGCTGCATTTCAAAAGCAAAAATATTTTTCGTGCTTTGTGTATAATACAAATTCAAATTCTGATTTATTGACGTCGGATCTTGTTTTTTTGTAGTTAAAATAGTTTCTGAAGTAGCCACATTTGTTACAACCGATTCACGCAGTAAATCTGAATATTCTTCTTGCTTTGTCAATTTGGTTAAGATATCATAATCAAACTGAAATTTATCGTTCGGTTTATAAGTTGAACTCAGTTTAAAAAGTCCCAAATTATTCTTCTGATTTGTATTTTCATCACGCTTTTCCTGATCCCCAGAACCTAAATACGTAGTCTGAGATTTGGTTTCTAAATCTGTTTTGGAAGCTGAAAGAATTCCGAAACCGCTAATATTCCATGCTTTATTAACCGAATACGCGAAATTTGTAGCACCAAATTTGGTTTCGATTTCCTTAGCGCGGTTATTCCTTAAAAGTGAAATTCCCAAATCATTCGAAGAAACATTAAAATTGCTTCCTCCCTTTTTCATCATATTTTTAAATCCTCCTGTGAACTTAAAATAATCCTGAGCCGTAATTGGTAATTCTCCGATATTATTAAAATTCGTGATTAGATTGATACTGTATTTTGGGCTGTAATAAAATAATTTCGGATTGATGATATAACGACTGTCGAGTTCTGCCACCCCAACTCCTGCGGTAACATCTCCAAACCAAAAATTCTTTTTTCCTTCTTTTAATTTGATGTTCATCGCCACATTATCCTGATCGTTTTCAAGACCTTTTAAAGCGCTTACTTCATTATAGTTTCTAAGAACCTGAATTTTATCAATCGCATCAGCCGGAATATTTTTAACCCCCAATTTGGTATCTCCGTCAAAAAAGTCTTTTCCTTCAACCATAAGTTTGCTGACTTTTTTCCCTTCAACTTCAATCTCTCCATCTGCATTTACCTCAACGCCAGGCAATTTTTTCAAGACATCTTCCAGTTTTCTTTCGGTTCCGGATTTAAAAGAATCTGCATTATACACAATGGTATCCCCTTTTATAGAAACCGGCATTTCTCGAACAATCTCAACACCTTCCAATTCGATTCCGGCTCCATCCAAAACAATATTTTGAGCAATATTTTCAGATTTAGTAGTCAATGCAATTTCCTTGGATTTCATTCCCAGATAACTTACTTTAATGGTGTAAGCCGTATTTGGTTTTAAGGTTAGTTGAAACTTTCCTTTGTCATTGGTTATTCCATACGAATCCATTGCTTTTGTAGCATTATTAACAGCCATAATATTGGCCATTTCCAAGGGATTTTTCTGGTCATCCTGAATGAATCCATCAAAACGGACACTTTGAGAAAAGCATATAGAAGTAAAAAGTAAGGCAAAAATAAAAAGTGTTTTATTCATCAGAATATTGGGATTTGGACTCGAGTGTTAGCAAACAGGCGAAGCAATTTTTAGGCTTTAGAATTTGAAATTTTATCTTCCCATTGGAGGAGGTCCTCCGGCACGACCACGGTTCATCTCCCTAAACTCTTCCATTTTTTTAATAACCGTTTCATCGTATTCTTTCTGAGAAATTACTTTTCCTTTTTTAGAAGGTTTTATTTCCACTTTATCCTTCGCATTCAAGACAACTTTTGAACATAAAATGGTTGTTGTTCCATCGTTGATTTCTAAAATTAAACCCGGAAGTCCCCAATAATTCTCTGGCCCCTGATTTACCGGAATTTCTGGTGTATACCATGCCGTTACAACAATTTCTTTTGGTATTTCAAAATTGTCTGCAAAATTTGTTTTGGTCTCTCCGGAAGTCTTTTTCACTTCATCTTTTTTATCATCATTATTTTTAGGCCTGAAATTTCTAAAATCAGTTTTACTGGCTTCTTTTACCGCAGTTGCTTTGTAACAGTTGTAACCTCCTATTAATTTGGTTTCCTGTTCTAATTTCCAGTTTAACTTTGGCAGCGAATCCACTACAAGAAATTCCTTACCCATAAATTCCTTGTCAATCGTATAGGTTTTTGTTTTGACATCTTTATAGAAAGTGCCTCCGCCTCCGGTAAGCGAACCAAACATCATACGAAAACCTCCCTGCTGTTGGCCAGGTGTTTCCAGTTTTTCTTCTTCCTTATAAATAGATGCAGATTTATCAAAGTTTAAAATGAATGTTTTTTCGAGCATTTTTTTCATACGCTCTTCCATATTTTTCTGCATTTCCGGCGTGATATCTCTGTTTCCTCGCATTCCTTCAAACTTCGGCGCTTGTGTTTTTGACTCGTAAACAGCCATTCCCTGAAAATCTTTTTGCGCCTGAATTTGTGTAGAGACAAGCATCAAAGTCATATAAAAAAATATCTTTTTCATTTTTTTTCCTTTAAAGTGAGTAAATCCGATAAAACCTACATTCAAATGTATTATTATTTTTAAAATGCAAAAAATTAATTATATCAATACACGTTAAGCATAGACAAAATCTCTTATTACTTAGACTATTAGGATCTTAAAAAGTTTAAATACCAAATTGAGGCTAAAAAAACATTTTGACTACAGTTTTTTGTAATTTGGCTTTTTAGAAATTAATTCAAATGAGCATAAAACAGCACAAAATTTTATTTTTACTTTTTATAGTCTGTACTTTTCCACCTGTTTTTGCGCAAAACCAAAAGAAAATTCAGGTACCGGATTCCCATGTTGTCATTGATGCTGATGAATTTTCAGGTTATGATTCTTTTGGATTTTCGTATCTGATAAAAAACAATGTTTTCAGAAAAATAAAAGGGAGCGAAACTTTTGAATATAAAAATGTTTCATTGGGAAAAATTACTAAAACCGACATCCTGAATCCACTTAAAATAGTGTTGTTTTACGAAGACTTCAACAGTGTTGTGCTGCTGGACAATCAATTGAATAAAGTTACCGAAATTAATTTTTCTCAGAATAATGTTCCGATTGTGGTTACGGCAATTGGCATGTCTACTCAAAATCAATTATGGATCTACAACACCCTTAACCAGCAAATTGGTCTTTTTGATTATTTAAAAAACGATTACAAAACTGTTTCTACCCCTCTAACAGAAAACATCAAATTCTATCAGACAGATTTCAATACTTTTTACTGGATCGATGAAAAAAACAATTGGTTTTCCTGCGATATTTTTGGTAAGACAACCTCATTAGGCAAAATTCCTGATTACGATAAAATATTGATTTTAAGTTCAAAGCAATATCTTTTCACAAAAGATAATTTGCTGTTTTTTAAAGACATTCATAATGACGGATCTGAAACCGTTTCTGAAATTGCTGTTGCCGAAAAATCCTTAAATAAATTCTACTACAAAGACCAAATTTTATCTATTTTTACAGCTAAAGAAATTACCAATTATAAAATCGTAATACCGTAATGCACATAGCAATAGCAGGAAATATAGGCGCAGGAAAAACCACTCTGACCAAATTACTGGCCAAACATTTTAAATGGGAACCCCATTATGAAGATGTTGTTGATAATCCGTATCTGGATGATTTTTACCACCAGATGGAACGCTGGTCATTTAATTTGCAAATTTATTTCTTAAACAGCAGATTCCGTCAGGTGCAGCAAATTCGTGAAAGCGGAAAAAAAATTATTCAGGACAGAACGATTTATGAAGATGCACATATTTTTGCTCCCAATTTATATTCAATGGGTTTAATGACCACCCGTGATTTTGAAAACTACACTTCCTTATTTGAATTAATGGAATTATTGGTAAAACCGCCTGATTTATTGATTTATTTAAGAAGTTCTATTCCGAACCTTGTTGGACAAATCCACAAACGCGGGCGCGAATACGAGAACTCTATATCGATCGATTATTTGAGCCGCCTCAACGAAAGATACGAAGCCTGGATTCAGACTTACGCCAAAGGAAAATTACTGATTATTGATGTTGACAACATTAATTTTGTCGACAACCCTGAAGATTTAGGAAACATCATCAACAGGATTGATGCCGAATTGAATGGATTGTTTTAAAAACATATTTAATAAAAAAACAAAATGCCTCTGAGATTTCGGAGGCATTTTGTTTTTTTTTGCAAAAGATTCCCATAAAAAGAATAATAGTTAAAATAAATTAATAAGTTATATAACCGTTATTCATTAGAATTTAATTGTTTTCTGATTTATACAATCTATTGATTACATAAAAAGTTAAAATTAATTCAAACAGAAAATATGTTAAAATGATTACTTTTCCTATCGTATCATAACTTTCTGGTCTCGTAAATAGCCTGAATTGATAAAAAGAATTTATATAAAACTGTTGTAAACAATTACCTAAAACCAGAAACATCATTATGCCCTTATAATCAAATTTCATTCGATTTTCGATAATAACAAGAATGATCGTTAAAGTATAAATGACAAATGTTATAAACATTGCAATTGCAGTAAATATAGCATGACCTGTTCCTTCATAATGTTTTGGAACATAATTATCTAATCTTGCCAAGAAACCAAGCAGAACAAAAAAATGAACCAGAAAAATTAAAAGACCTATGTATACTATTTTTTTCATTAAAATTTTAATTTATAAGCATTTGTATAATAAAAATAATTATCCGTAACAAAACTAAACTTTATGTTTAATAAACTTGTTATTTCTTCTCCTTCCAACGGAATTGGATAATTGCCTTCGTACATCATATATTTAGTCGTAAATTCTTTTGCCATTTTTGCACTTTTCAAATAATCTGTATTTGCAAGGGCATCTCCCGAGGCAGCTAATCTAGTCGGGCTACTGTAAAAAACAGGTATATAAAACTCTCTTCTACCTCTTTTTTTAGCGATCTCATAATCTATAATTCCTCTTAAAGAACATTTGTTTTCAGTAGCAAAATTTGTCATTTTTTCAAAAACAGTTATATTGAATTTATTTAAATCTAACTCAAATTTTAATGCTAATAACCAAGCTAAATTTTTTACATAGTTTAGATACCAATCAGAGCGTATGTATATCATATCTGGATTACCACCATCAATGGTTAGATGTTCAGTTGTAAAATAACCTCCTCCATACATTTTAAATTTATCACTAGGTTTTATAAGGTAGATATCTCTAAGCACTTCAGTTAGGGTTTTACCATTAAAAGCTTCTCGTTGATAATCATCATTAGTTAAAAAAGAATATCCATATTTTTTAGTATAAAAATTAATAAAGACAATCCAAGGTTCTACATCTTTTGCCAATGATTTCCCTCCCTGGCCTTTCCAACTGGCAATCGCAAGAGATAAATTTTTGTCACTAGAATGTAAATCATAAGCAGATATTTTTTTTGGTCTTATATTGTCTAATTTAGAATGTGCATAAGTATCACCAAATCTATTAAGCAGTTCTCCTAATTGACGTATCGAATCTTCACGGTTATTAGTGTCAATTTTTAGCCATAAGAATTTTACTGCTGTCATAAATTCTTCAATTCCATGAAATCCTCCCGTGAGAGAATGCACTGGTCCCTGATAATCTGGACTTATCCAGGTATCATTTAATTCAAAATCCATTTCGCTATGAATTGTAGTGTCTGGAGCTTCAGCAGCAATTGCTAATTCTTCGGCATCAGCTTCTTTCATTCCCAACATTAAACAAACCAAATACACTGTACTGTAATGTCCGTCTGTTTCATAAAATAGTGTTGTTTTATCTTCTTCTTTTTTCTCAGGCGCTTTTTCTGGTTCTCCAAAATACTTTTGCCCATCACATGTAAATGATGCTTTACCACCGACATTTGATGTGTACTTTTTAGTAAATATTTCAACTTCTTCGTGTTGTTCAAAGTTACCTTTGGAACTTCTGTAAATTGTCATAATTTAATGTATATTAGTTTGTTCTGCGCTATTTACATGAAAATCTCCCTCTGAATGTATTTTTTTATCTTTTGCAACATTCATTTGATAATCATCATGAACAGAAATCGATTTTTTGGATGTAGAATTTCTGTTCCCTTCAACTATTTCATGTAATTCTCCTGTTATATTTGTCAGACTATCTCCACCCACAAATGTATTATACATCATTCCAATAGTGGTAGATTTATCTCCTCCTGCACTTTCAGAAATATTCATTCCTGCGTTCACACTAATATTTTTACTTGCTGACAAATTAATATCTGTAGCATTCACAGAAAAAGTTTTTGGCGCATTCACATCAATATTCCCCTGACCATCCATTTTCCAGGTATTACCGCTTGGATCTTCAATCAAAATACTTCCATCCCCATCGTTCAGAATAATTTTGGTTCCTGAGCGGGTGTGAATTGCCTTTACATTATTCTGACCGTCTGCATAACCGCTGGATTGGCTTCCATTGTATTGTGTTCCCAAAACATATGGGTTCTGTGCATTGTTTCCTTCAAAGCCTACCAAAACCTCTTCATCAATTTCAGGAATAAAGTAAATTATTATTCACAATTTTTCATGCAAAAAAACATTAGTAAGGTGTAGGTTTAGTAAACGATTCCTGCGAAATAATGGCATCTTTCATTTCTATTTCAGCAGTTGCTGTTTTTAGTTTTATCGAAATCCCTTTTGTTTCACGAGGTTTTGTATTCCGATCTATTTCGATTATAAAGTTGATTTTTTCTTTTGTTTTGATAGTCTCAAAAATGGCTTTGGACTTTTTTTCATCAAAGAAAATATCACTTTCCATGCGTCTGTCATTAACATCATGCCAGACAATATTCATTTTTCGGGGAACTGCTCGTTCTTTTATTGGCATTACATTGCCGTTTAAACTCAAAAAAATCGATTCGAACTCTCCATTAATATAATTAATTCCGATAGTCTCTACTTTGTCTTCTTTTTTAACAATTGGCGTGATAGGATATTTTTTAAAAAGAGTTTCCCAATACCCAAAGGGAATTGTCCCGTTTTTAATCTGGTCTAATATATCTTGTGGTAAATCTTCATTCATATAATTGACATATTTAGTAATGCCTTCCTTATCTTTCATTGTTTCATGAGCAATTTCCCAATCTACGGTTTTATCCTCTTGCGCCTCATACCTTCCTACAATAGTCATATTTGATTGACTAAATACATACAAAACGACCATTCCTCCAGGGAACAATCCAGCATTAATAACAAAATGATAATCTCTTACAATACCAACTTTTTTAGTTTCAACATCCCAATAAGGTCTTTCACTACCGTTTATCATTAATGCTTCGATTTTTTCAGAATCCAGTTTAAAAATACCCGAATAACTTTTGTTTTCTGTATAGGAAAGCCATGTTATATCCAGTATTTTAGGAGCTATTCCTGTAGCTTCTCCAGACGAAGAGCCATCATTATCTCCTAAATCCTCGCTATTTATTATTCTATTAAAAGGCATATAAACGTAACCGCTTTTCGGTTGGTCACTTAATAATAAATGTCCTGAAAAAATCTCGGTAGGGTAGTTTTTAGGTGTACAGACAGCAGCTGTCCAATTATATTTTTTTTCTTCCATTTTATCTTGACATGAGATGAGCGTTATATTTAGCAACGCTGTTAGTATAAATAATTTAAAAGTTTTTTTCATAAGACTATCCTGAAATTTTTTTTCGTTTTCTAATAATGTTACTTAAGTGATCCATCTGGGTTTCTATATCTACTGAACGAAAGATACGAAGCCTGGATTCAGACTTACGCCAAAGGAAAAAATTACTGATTATTGATTTTGCCAATTAATTTTGTTGATAATCCTGAAGATTTAGGAAACATTATTAACCGAATTGAATGGATTGATTTAAAAATATTTATAAGAATGAAACAAAATGCCTCTGAAATTTCGGAGGCATTTCAATCTTTAACTCAAAAAACATCAATAAGGAGTAGGTTTAGTAAACGATTCCTGCGAAATAATGGCATCTTTCATTTCTATTTCAGCAGTTGCTGTTTTTAGTTTTATCGAAATTCCTTTTGTTTCACGAGGTTTTGTATTCCGATCTATTTCGATTATAAAGTTGATTTTTTCTTTTGTTTTGATAGTCTCAAAAATGGCTTTGGACTTTTTTTCATCAAAGAAAATATCACTCTCCATGCGTCTGTTATTAACATCATGCCAGACAATATTTATTTTTCGGGGAACTGCTCGTTCTTTTATTGGCATTACATTGCCGTTTAAACTCAAAAAAATCGATTCAAACTCTCCATTAATATAATTAATTCCGATAGTCTCTACTTTGTCTTCTTTTTTAACAATTGGCGTGATAGGATATTTTTTAAAAAGAGTTTCCCAATACCCAAAGGGAATTGTCCCGTTTTTAATCTGGTCTAATATATCTTGTGGTAAATCTTCATTCATATAATTGACATATTTAGTAATGCCTTCTTTATCTTTCATTGTTTCATGAGCAATTTCCCAATCAACATTATTATCAACGTGTGCCTGATAGCGCCCTACAATAGTCATATTAGTTGGACTCCATACATATACCACCACCATTCCTCCAGGAAATAAACCTGTATTAATCGTAAAATCGAAATCTTTTACAATACCAACTTTTTTAGTTTCAACATCCCAATAGGGACTCTCGCTCCCATTTATCATTAATGATTTTATTTTTTCAGAATCCAATTTAAAAATCCCCGAATAACTTTTATTTTCTATATAAGAAAGCCATGTTATATCCAGTATTTTAGGAACTATTCCGGTAGCTTCTCCGGACGAAGAACCATCATTATCTCCAAGATCATAGCTATTTATAATTTCCCCAAAAGGTATATAAACATAACCGCTTTGGGGTTGGTCACTTAATAATAAATGTCCTGAAAAAATCTCGGCAGGATAATTTTTTGGAGTACAAACAGAAGCATCCCAAAAATATTTTTTTTCTTTCATTTTGTCTTGGCAAGAGTTGAGCGTTATATTTAGCAACGTTATTAGTATAAATAATTTAAAAGGTTTTTTCATAACATTATCCTGATATTTTTTTTCGTTTTCTAATGATGTTACTTAGATTGTCCATCTGGGGTTCCATTCCTATGCCGTCCATACTGGCAGAACAGTGCAAATACTTGTTACGTAAGCCTGGCAGCAAATAATAGTCAGTAACCATTGTATTAAAATCATTAATCTCTTGTTGGTTTTTCCATTCTTTTTTTCGTTTCAATTCTATTTGTTTTTTTGTGTAAAATTTCATTTTAGGTTTTCCTTCGAAAGCATATTCATCTATTCGCTCTTTAACTTTATTTAATTCTTTTGGAATCTTATAATCTTCATTGAGAATCTTATATTTCCATGGGATTTTATATTTGCGTTTTCCAAATTCTGCCATGAGGTGTAGAATTACAAAACTGTATTTATTACTCAGAGTCCTTGTGCCTTTTAAATAATAAGGAACTAGTGGAGGTCTTTCTTTCAGCTGGTCTGGCAGAAACCATCCTTGCTCCAGCACATGTTTTTTTTCAGCTTCAATTATCGGAGCAGATTCTGTAAGTATTACAATTTCTTCTCCATTTTTATATCCTCCTCCAATATCTGAGTGACATCCCGGAAGTGTAAGCTCAATGCTGTTAGCTCCCGCACTGGCAATATTGGTAAGGGGGAAATTCTCACGGTATTCGTCTTCTGCGGTAAGATGTACGGTAAACCCAACAATAGGAATTTGTAGTGGTACTTTGTCAGTATCAATATCATCAAAAACATTACTGCCGTAAGAGGAGACTGTATCGTATAATCCTAAAAATCGTATTTTTACTCGATAGGGTTTTACTTTATAGCTCAGTTCCTTAAATGCTTTGCCTAAATTCCCCAGATTATAACTGTCTTTATCTCTGGGATTTTTTACCTTATACAATTCATTAACAAAAATACGGGCTGCTGTAGCTCCTCGGCTAAAACCAAAGATATCTACATACAAGGTGCTTATATTTTTCTCTTTTTCTTTTTTTAATTTTCTTACAATATCCTGACATCCTTTTTCTACTTTTTCAAAAAGTCCTGTTTCTCCAGTACCATATCCCTGACCACGGGTAAAATCGCCGTAATAATCAAGTGTACCATCGTCATTTTTATCCGGATTTTTAGTTCCAATTCCTTCTACATAAACTGAATAATAATGGTTTCCTTTATTTTTGGGATATGCTTTTTCCAATCTGTCTACATTAGAATGATCGTTTCCATAACTGGTGTTTGACCCATCCTTATTTGACGCAGAGGTATTTTTTAATTCAGGATTCTTTCTCCTTCCTTCTATATTTTCTCTATTGTTTGAGGTTCCGTCAAAGAAAACACCTAGATAAACATCATTCCTTTCTTTATTATCTTCTTTTGGTGGTTCAAATCTTGGTTTTCCAAATATTATATTACTCATTTATTAAGATTTATTACCTTTTATATTTATCTTTTTTCCTGAAATGAATGTCAAATTTTCTTTTGTTGCCACTATTACAATTTTTTCCGCGGTTTCGTGCATAGTACCTGAAAAACTCGTGTGAGTATTTTTTATTTTTATATTTAAATTCTTTGCTGTTTTATTAATTGCCATAAATATTATTTATTAAAAGAAATTTGATTTTTCCACACTATTTATTTCTACCGTTTTACTGGTGCTTTCTAAAAGCATATTTTCTTTGGTACTAAAAATGGTAACTTCTTCAGCATGATTTGTCGATTCTAGTGAACTTCTAATGTATGCTTTTTCTATGATTTCAGTTTTATTATCTCCGCTTTCATTAATATCTCCGCCTGCATTCATAGTAATATCATTCCCTGCACTTTGTAAAACATCTTTACCTGCATCAACATCAACATCCTCGCCTGCACTAACAGAAACATTTTTACCAGCGGTAATATTAACATTTTCTCCAGCGTTCAAAGTCAAATTCTTTGGCGCATTAACATCAATATTTCCCTGACCATCCATTTTCCAGGTATTACCGCTTGGATCTTCAATCAAAATACTTCCTTCACCGTCATTCAAAATAAATTTGATTCCTGAACGCGTGTGAATTGCCTTTACATTATTTTGACCATCTGCATAACCACTGGTAGCGCTTCCATTATATTGTGTTCCTAAAACATACGGATTCTGTGCATTGTCGCCTTCAAAACCTACTAAAACCTCTTCACCGATTTCCGGAATAAAGTAAAATCCTTTTCCTGAACCTGAGTGTGGCTGTATCATTCGTAGCCATTCACTTGAATTGTTTCCGCCTGCCCAGTTGAACTGTACTTTTACACGCCCTAATCCTTCCGGATCGTTATTGTCTTTTACCTTCGCTGGTTGTGTTTCTGCTTTGGCAAATACATTTACGTCTATATAATGAGGTGCTGCAACATCTGCCGGAATCGCTTTGAAATGACACGTATAATTTCCGTGTACCTGTGAAAGGTGTGATACTTCTGTCACAATGAGTTCGTGTTCAACTGTTTGGTTTATGATGCTAAAAACCTGCCCAAGTCCTAACGGAAAATAGGACATTCCGCTGTAATATACACTATTGGCGTCACTTCCTGCAGTCTGCAGTTTGACCATTTCTTCGATTTCTTCACTGCTTTGGGCATTCGTGGTATAAG